>NZ_JBFRDK010000001.1:0-144232 GCF_052113545.1 Paenibacillus sp. TAF43_2 | reverse complement strand
CATTTTCTCAGGGCCTCGCTCCATGCATGATCCTTTTGAAAAAGCAGCCTATGTGAATTGGCTGAAGCAGCGGCACGAATCGATTGGCAAGCTACAGGCGCGGTGGAATATGACGAGCACGGAGCTGCCGGACTTTGAAGCGGTCACCTTGCCGGAGCAAACGGACATCGCGTTTGATATTCAAGACGTGAAGAAGCTGAAGAAAAATACGCGCTGGCTGGACTATACACGGTTTACGATGGATATGCATAACCGCTGGGTAGGGGAGCTTACGGCAACGATTCATGCCATTTCCCCGCGTCAGCTCGTGACCGTTGGCCAAGACGAGGCGCTTGGCATGGGGCCGCGTCCTTCTCCGCTAATTTATGCGGAAAGCGTAGATTACACAACCGTACACACTTGGTGGCTAAATGACAGGCTGCTATGGGACAGCGTATATGGCAAAGATCCTAGCAAGCCGACCTTAATTCAAGAAACGGGCATTATGTATGTGGAAATGCCGGATAATAGGGCGAAGCGTTCAGAGGAAGAGCTGAGGAACATCTTGGAGCGCAAATATGCGTATGCTTTTGCCGCAGGCGGCGCAGGTGCGGTGCAGTGGCTGTGGAATACAAACTATTTCATGGACAACGTTTGCGAGTCGAATATCGGAGCAATGCGGGCTGACGGGACACAGAAGCCGGAAGCGGATGTATCCTATGACTTCGGTAAATTTATTGGGCAGATTTCGAGCTTGTTTGAGGAACGCCAGCTAGAGGAGATTGCGGTAGTGTTTCCTTACTCCAATGATTTTTCCAGCCGCCGTTTTGCTTGCGAAGCGACAGGTAATTTAACTCGTGTGCTGGGCTACGAAATGAAGCTTCCGCATCGCGGCATTGGAGAGTTTCACTTGGGAACCTTGCAGCGCGACAAACCGAAGCTCATTATCGTTCCGAGCGCTCACAATTTCAGCGATGCTGCACTGACGGAGCTGCTTGCGCATGTTGAAGCGCATGGAGGCACACTGCTGTTCACCGGACCGATTGGGCTGGATGAATATTGGAAGCCAACTTCACGGGCGGAATCGATTGTGGGACCGTATCGTTTAAGCAATATATCACGGGAGGAAACGCTGCAAATTGGCGAGCGTACCTTCAAAGCTTCTTTCGGAGGCAAGAAGATTGGCGAGCTGAACAAAGAAATTGCTTTGGACAGCAGCGGAAGCTATTCGAATGGCATTTCAACCGTTCGTACCGTAGCTCACGGATTAGGAAAAGTCATGTGGTGTCCGCTGCCGCTGGAGCTTAACGAGCGTACGGATACACTCATTGCGCTTTATGAGGCTGCGCTGCATGAGGCTGAGGATTTGAAGCCAGGCATCGTATGGGAAGCAGGTGGAGACCATCCGGGGATCTTTGGCAACAAGCTGCAATTTAAGCAAGGAAGCCTGTATACTTTTATCTCGGAAGCGGGTATGGATTGTCCTGTTACTGTGCGTGACGCAAAAACCAACAAGAGCTACAGCTTCGTGCTGGAGAGCGAACGCTCGGTTCTATTTGCGACGGATTTGGAAGGCAATGTGCTGGCATCTTATCGCGATATTATCGTTTGAGTGATGTAATGGGGTTAGCTTAGACAACTGCAATGTTTAGCGAGGGGCTGCTTCAAAGGTAGATAAATCTACTTTTGGAACAGCCTCTGTTTTATTTAAGGCAGTTGTTTTCAAAAAAACAGCTTCACTAATTTTAAGTGAACGAAGTTAAACAAACATAAGCTTAGTTTATAGCCCTATTTTTGAACAATGGGATCTATTGAAGAAAATAAGGCTAAATTTTAGCTCTATTTTTGATCAATGGGCTTGTTTGTTGATAATAAGGCTAAATTTTAGCTCTATTTTCGTTGAATCGGCTCTAAATCATGCTGATTTGCTGGTGATGGGAAAGTATAAGACTACTTTCTAGTTCTATTTTTGAAAAGTGGGGTCACTTGATGAAAATAAGGCTAAATTTTAGCTCTATTTTCGCTGAAACGGCTCTGAAGCATGCTGATTTGTGGGTGATGCGGACGTTTAGGACTAATTTCTAGTTCTATTTTTGATTATTGGCAGCGTTTGATGAAAATAAGCCTATATTTTAGCTCTATTTTGCTGAAACGGCTCCGAATCATGCTGATTTGCTGGTGATGAGGAAGTTAAGGCTAATTTCTAGCTCTATTTTTGATCAATGGGCTCGTTTGATGAAAATAAGCTTATATTTTAGCTCTATTTTGCTTGAAACGGATTCATATCATGCTGATTTGCTGGTGATGGGGAAGATTAAGGCTAAATTCTAGCTCTATTTTTGAATAATAGGCTTGTTTGATGAAAATAGGACTATATTTTAGCTCTATTTTCACTGAAAAGGCTCTGAATCATGCTGAATTGCGGGTGAAGCGGACGTTTAAGACTACTTTCTAGTTCTATTTTTAATTAATGGGAGCATCTGATGAAAATAGGACTATAATTTAGCTCTATTTTCGCTGAAACGTCTCCAAATCATGCTGATTTGTGGGTGATGCGGACGTTTAGGACTAAATTCTAGCTCTATTTTTGAATAATGGGCTTGCTTGATGAAAATAAGCCTATATTTTAGCTCTATTTTGTTTGAAACGGCTCCGAATCATGCTGATTTGTGGGTGATGAGGAAGTTTATGTCTACTTTCTAGCGCTATGTTCGATTAATGGCAGCGTTTGATGAAAATAAGCCTATATTGAGCAGGGGCGGATGAGCATGCCGCATGGCTTCTTACCTTTTTGGAATGCACCTTCTTTTTGTGCATCGGTTCGTTTCCGTCTAAGAAGCTGCTTATAATGCACGTTTGCTACTTATAGTTTCGGCATAAATCCATGCTAACGCAAATAAAATGGTAGATGGTGGGTGACAAGCTGAGGCGAGGCGGGGATCTAATGAACAGAAGAGGGATCATTAAAGGTTTGGCTATTGTTTTATTGCTGCTTGTAATCGTCTATATCGGAGTAGCGGCGATTCCGGATAAGCAGCTGGAACAGCTGTGGACTAGTGAGCAAGGAGAGATTATTGAGATAGCGATCGCGATTGGCATGATCGGGTTTGGGGCCCTGCTAATTCTGATTATTGTATTCGATCTGCCAGCTGGCAACAGCCGCATAAGCAATCCCAGCCATGGAGTGGTTGAAGCCGCTGGAGCTGGAGCGAAGACGGAGTCAAGGCCAGAGGTTGCCGTACCGCCTGCTTGGGAGCCGCCACCCGTCCCTCTAAAAACACCTTCAATCGAGCAGATCGTTAGAGCCGCAAACGCTGCTGCTGAGTTGATATCAAATAGCCGTAATGCTGTCATCACGATGAAGGTCATTACCGGTCATGCCCAGCATATTGGCGAGCGTGAGGAGCAGCAGGATGCTTATGGCTTCTCGTCACTCGATGATGAAGAAGCTATTGAGCGTCACGGTGTGCTTGCTGTGCTTGCGGATGGCATGGGCGGCTACGCTATGGGGAAGGAGGCGGGGCAGCTTGCCGTGCAAACGATGCTGAATGAATATATAGCCAAATCAGCAGAGGAGTCTATCCCGCGGGCATTGGAACAGTCGCTCCATCTTGCCAATCAAGCTGTATATGAGATGGCGCTAAGTCATGAGCTGGAATGGAGCGTCGGAACGACGCTTATTGCGACCGTCATTCATCAAGGAGAGCTGTACTGGATATCTGCCGGCGACAGCCGAATTTATTTGTTTCGAAGCGGAGTGCTCATGCCGCTAACGAGGGATCATATTTATGCGAATCGGTTAAGGGAGTATGTTTTGGCGGGCAGTCTAACACAGAAGGAAGCCGAGTCGCACCCGGAGCGCCATTTATTAACGAGTTATTTAGGTATCCCTCGCATAACAGAAATCGATGCCAATCAAGAGCCGCTGCACCTTTTGACGGGCGATCTAGTTATATTGTGCAGCGACGGGCTCTATGACGACTTATCAGATAAGCTGCTGGAGGAGGCGTCGTGCTTATATCCTCCGCTTGCCGCAGCGTTTATTTTGCAGCATGTGCTTGCAGAACAAAGGCCTTACCAGGATAACGCAACGATAGCCATATTAGCTTGTGTGTAGGCTTATGGTTAGAAACGCCCAGATAGTGGGTAGTATAAGCTAGGTGATATGAAGAAGGAGGTCTTTATAATGGATAATGAACATGATGTGCGGCATGCTAAAAGCCTAACAACGGAAAAGGATATCGATCCTGATTTTGGTTTGTTTACGGAGGATGCGAGTGGCGCAGCTGTGCCTCATGCATCGGAGCTGTTGGAGAAACAGCATCCCGATATTCACGTGCTTGAATCTCATATTCCTGCTTCGCTGGATAATCGTGCGGGGCTGGACGACGAGGTGGATACGCCAGAGGGAATTTCTGAGGAGCTGGCTTCGGTGCCCGATGCGGATGTTATGGCGAAGGACAGTCCGATCGATCCTGCGTCTCCCGGTGAGGAATTCCACGGCATTGACCTATTGAATGGTGTCGGCAATCACCCTGAGGATGAGACGGAAGAGCTCTAACTACTGATCCGAATAGATTAGCTGGAGAATAAGGCTTCCATAATAGACGTCTATGTTGTATTCCATACAATATTGACGTCTATTTGTCGATTTAAAACATGCGATAAGTAGCTTCGCCAAGCGAATAACAAACATAACTGTTGTGCGATGACGATGATGCTTATGTTACAATAGAGGAACAAATGTTCTTTATGGGAGCGGTAGAAGGAAAATATGCTGATAAACGATACGGTCACGATATCGGTGAGAAACTTAGTCGAATACGTATTTCTGAGCGGCAGCATCGATGTAAGGCTTAATGCCATCGATACGATGCATGAGGGCACGAAAGCGCATCAGAGAGTGCAGCTAACCTATGGTGAGCAGGATCAGAAGGAGGTCTATGTCAAAGCGGATATCCAGTTGGATGATCTGCTGTTTGTCGTGGACGGACGATGTGATGGACTGCTTGGGACAGACCCGATATTGACCGTAGATGAAATCAAATCGACTGGCGGTGACTTGGATCGTATAGCGGAGGACGGTTACCCCGTCCACTGGGCGCAGGCGCTATTTTATGCCTATATGTATGCTAAGGAGCATGAACAATCCGCAATGCGCGTACAGCTTACCTATGTGCAGACGAAGACAGAGGAAGAGCGGCGGTTCATGCGGGAAGTCAGCTTCGTAGAGCTGGAGCAATACGTCTATGAGATTACTGCGCGATATGCTCCTTATGTGCAGCAGCTCCGCAAGCATGAGCAGCTAAGGAATGAGAGCATTAAGGGGCTTGCTTTTCCGTTTGAGACGTACCGAGCAGGGCAGCGCAAGCTTGCCGGAGCGGTCTACAAATCAATTGAGGAAGGCGTTCGTTTGTTTGCGAAGGCGCCGACAGGTATAGGGAAAACCATTTCGACGACCTATCCAACGATCAAAGCGATAGGAGCAGGCATGCTGCAGCGCTTTTATTATTTGACAGCAAGGACAACAACAAGAGCGGCAGCCGAGGACGCCTTGATTTTCATGCGCGAGAAAGGGCTCCATCTACACGCTGTGACGATTACAGCAAAGGATAAAATATGCTTCCAAGAGGAAGTCCGCTGCGAGAAAGAGCATTGCCCTTACGCGGAAGGCTATTATGATCGGATTAATGGAGCCGTGCTCGATATATTGGAGCAGGAAACGATTATGACGAGGCCAGTTATCGAAGCCTACGCCCATAAGCATAAGGTTTGTCCATTCGAATTTTCGCTGGATTTGGCGTATGCGTCGGATGCGGTTGTCTGTGATTATAATTATATTTTTGACCCGCGCATTTCATTTAAGCGCCAATATGCGGAGATGAAGAAACGGACCGCGCTGCTTGTGGATGAAGCGCATAATCTTGTGGATCGAGCGCGGGAGATGTTCTCCGCGGAGCTGACGAAAGCTCCGTTTCTTGCGCTGCAGCGTGAGCTGAAGGGCGTGCATAACGATGGGTATCGCACCGCCAAGGCAATCAATGATTATTTCATCGCGCTGCGCAAAAGCAGCGATGGGGCGCCTCATTTGATTCAGCGGCAGCTGCCGGAGGAGCTGGTCGCATTAGTGGATGCATTCGCGTCGGCTGCGGAACAGGCGATAGCTATAGGTGTTAACGGAGACAGCGCGATGCTGGATACTTATTTTGCAGCGCAAAATTTTGTGCGGACAGCTAAGTTATTTGATGAGCGTTATGTCGTTTATATCGAGCTTTCGAAGAGTGATGTTCGGCTCAAGCTGTTTTGCCTTGATCCCTCTCAATTGCTGCAGCAGGTCGGCAAGGGTTATCGCTCGCATATCTATTTCTCTGCAACGCTCTCTCCCGTATCGTATTATATGGACATGCTGGGAGCGGGAGAAAATGATTATACGCTCGCAGTGCCGTCTCCTTTTGCGAAGGATCAGCTTGATGTAGTCATTAATCCGCTTTCTACAAGGTACCATGACCGCGATCAATCTAAGCTGCCGATAGCGAAGCTGATTATGGAGCTGATGAGTGAGCGTCCGGGTAACTATTTTGTATTTTTCCCATCCTACGCTTACATGAATGCTGTTTATGAGACGTATATGGAGCTGAAGGAATGGTCTGTTCCAACAGGAGCGGCCTCGGATGCAGAGGTACTGCTGCAAACGCCCGATATGGCAGAGGAAGAGCGGGATCGTTTTTTAGGTACATTTCAGGCTGGGAGCGGGAAGTCCTTGATCGGTTTTGCGGTGATGGGCGGCGTGTTCTCGGAAGGCGTTGACCTCGTCGGAGACAGATTGGTCGGCGTTATCGTTGTTGGGGTAGGTTTGCCGCAGCTTGGTGTAGAACGCAATATGCTGAAGGATTATTTTAACGAGCAGGGCAAGAATGGGTACGATTATGCTTACGTATTTCCGGGAATGAACAAGGTGCTGCAAGCTGGAGGAAGGCTCATCCGCTCGGAAACCGATCGCGGCACACTCGTGCTCATCGACGATCGGTATTTGCAGTCCCAGTATCAACGGCTTTTGCCTGAGGAGTGGAAGGGATAATCAATTGACAGAATCGGACTCTGTTTTTGGTTTGCGGCTGAGAAATGACGGCAAATGCACGGAACCAAACCTTTTCTCGACAAATGCTGCAGCCGATAAGGTGATTAATAACCCGAGCAGCGATCCGCATACGGACAAGGGAACGACCCAGAATAACGTGGGATGTGTAAAAAAAGGAATGAGTGCGACGGCCAAAATCGGAGGCGCGTTCCATTTGAAGGTTCGGATGCAAAAAATAACGATGATAAGCGTGAGAAGCAGCGAAAGAGCGCTCGCGTTCCAGTGGGCAAATAAAGAGCCGATAAGCGAGGAAAGCACGGCGCCAACGGCGATTTTGCGAAGCTCGGCTTTCTCGAATGGACGCGAGATGAAGAGCAGGCTGAAGGCACCCAAGGTAGGGAAAAACAAGGTGTGCATACTCGGAATATGTAACGAAATCCAATAAATCGTGATGATATATAAGCAGATTGCATAAGTTCTAATACGCATGCTGTAAAATCACCTTCTTTCTAAAATAAGTGGCTGCTGCAAGCCATTTTACATTTTACCTTCCCCATTCTTGTACCGTCAATCGCTGATATATTCCATTTGCCATCTTGCTCGGCATAATTTGTTTTTTTACCAATCGGTATTGACAGTAATTTCTATGGATGGTAAAGTGACTAATATATTTTAGCGAGAGGAGGGTTACGTTACATGAACACTTACGATTACAATCAATTTGCAGCAAAGAATAACCATCATTTGAACATGAATAACGTAATCCATCCGCGCGTTGTTTCACTTTGATTAAGGGTAAACCCCATCATCAGAGGCGCATGATTACGTCATCGTAATTATGCGCCTTTTCTATGACCTCGCGAGACTTGACTATGTTCTAAGTCGCGTTTTTTTGAGGGGAAGAAGCGTGTCGTTACGACGACACGCTTTTTTTTTGTGTTCTCGGGAGTAAATCGAAGGTAAACGAAGCTTGGATGGATAGCGGAAGGTGTGGTAGAGAAGCATGTTTAGTGTACTCAAAAAATTAAGCTGGTTTTTTAAATTGCATTGGAAGCGTTATACGGTTGCTATAACACTTCTAGTTCTAACAGGAATTATTGATGTCATCCCGCCTTGGCTTATTGGCTATACGATTGATGGCATACATCAGGATTTACTCGGTCAAGCCGATTTTAATCGCGTGCTTTACGGCTGGATCGCACTAACGGTAGTAGGCTATGTCATTACGTACATATGGCATTACAAGCTGTTTGGCGGAGCATTCGTGCTGGAGAAGCTGCTGCGGTCGCGATTGATGGGACATTTTTTACGAATGACCCCCACCTTTTATGAACGCAATCGGACGGGCGATCTTATGGCGCGCTCGACCAATGATTTAGGAGCAGTTGCGCAGACAGCCGGCTTCGGTATTTTAACGTTAATCGATTCGACCTTATTTATGATTACGATTCTAATTGTTATGGCAGGCTTGATAAGCGTGAAGCTTACGCTTGCCGCATTGCTGCCGCTGCCGCTTATGGCGCTTGCGATGAAGCATTACGGTAAAAAAATTCACGAACGTTTCATGGATGCGCAAGACGCATTTGGCGATTTGAACGATCAGGTGCTGGAATCGGTATCTGGTGTTCGCGTTATTAGAGCATTCGTTCAGGAAGAAGCAAGCGAGGCGCGTTTCAGCGCCAAAACAAATGAAGTGCTTAACAAAAATATTGCTGTTGCGCGCATCGACGCGTTATTCGAGCCGACAATGAAAATACTCGTTGGAACAAGTTATTTGATTGGGCTTTGTTATGGCGGATATCTTGTATTCCATAATGAAATTACGCTCGGGGAGCTCGTATCCTTCAACGTATTTCTTGGTATGCTGATCTGGCCGATGTTTGCTATCGGTGAGCTCATTAACATTATGCAGCGCGGCAATGCTTCGCTCGATCGTGTAAGTGAAACACTTGGCTATAAGCCTGATGTTGCTGATGCAGCAATGCAGGTGAAAGTAGATGAACCAACGTCCGTTGAATTCAAAAATGTGACGTTCCGTTACCCGTCCTCCCAAGTCGACAACTTGGTTGATCTCTCCTTTGCGTTATCGCAAGGGCAGACGCTTGGTATCGTAGGCAGAACAGGCAGCGGCAAGACTACACTGCTGAAGCAGCTGCTTCGGGAATATCCGCTAGGACGCGGCAGTATTCATATATCTGGAGAGCCGCTTGGCAGCTTGAAAATTGATGATATGCTGGGCTGGGTCGGATATGTGCCGCAGCAGCCGATCTTGTTCTCGAAGACGATTCGCGAAAACATTTTCTATGGCCTAAAAGAAGGCACAGACGCCGATTTGCAGCGAGCACTCGAGCGGGCTTCATTCGCCAAAGATATTAAGTTTTTGCCGGATGGACTAGAGACGATGGTAGGCGAGCGAGGCGTGGCATTGTCCGGCGGACAGAAGCAGCGCGTAAGTATTGCGCGCGCCCTTATCGCCGATCCGGAAATATTGCTAATGGACGATGCTTTGTCAGCTGTTGACGGGAAGACGGAATCCGAGATTATTGAGGGCATCCGTACAGAAAGAGCAGGCAAGACAACATTCATTACAACGCACCGGTTATCTGCAGTACAGCATGCGGACTGGATTATCGTTCTCGACGAAGGAAGAATTGTGCAAGAAGGCACGCATGAGCAGTTGCTGGAGATGGGCGGCTGGTATCGCGAGCAGTATGATCGTCAACAGCTTGAGGCTATTATTGAAACGTAATAAATTGGAGGC
This sequence comes from Paenibacillus sp. TAF43_2, assembly GCF_052113545.1. NCBI lineage: Bacteria > Bacillati > Bacillota > Bacilli > Caryophanales > Paenibacillaceae > Paenibacillus > Paenibacillus sp. TAF43_2. The sequence goes on along the minus strand of NZ_JBFRDK010000001.1, from coordinate 134,414 downwards.
GTGAAGAGCAATGGGCAACACAGGAAAACGATTGTTTCAATACGCCATGCTTTATAAAAAACCGATCCTGCTTGCGCTTCTTCTGCTCGTGCTTGCTGTATGCGCAGAGCTTGCAGGACCGCTAATTGCAAAACGGATGATTGACCAGAATATTCTCGGAATCGAGAAGAAATGGCATGAAGTCGAAGCAAAACAAGAGTATGCGGTTCTTTATAAAGATAAATGGTATAAGCGCGAGGATCACTTTGCCGCTTCGGAACAGAAGGGCAAGGAGGTTCGCGTGCTGCAGGTTGGACGCAAATTTTATTGGCTGGAGGATGCGCTGGCATCCGATCAAGGCAAACGTGTCGTAGAGGGGAACAATCTCTCGGTGACAAACAAGGAAACGGGCGAAACGGTCTCGTATCCAGTAACACAGCTTACATCACAAGAGCTGTATTCCTTCTATAAGCCGGAGTTTCCGGCGTTAATGAAGCTAGCAGCTATGTATTTCGGATTTTTGCTGCTCGTAGCTGTCTTCACCTACGGACAGCGGCTTATGCTGCAAACGTCAGCGAATCGTATCGTGCGCAAGATGCGTACGGATATATTTGCTCACACGCAGCGGCTGCCGGTCAATTATTATGATAATTTATCAGCTGGGCAGGTTGTCTCGCGGGTGACAAATGATACAGAAGCTATACGCGAGCTGTATGTCGCTGTGCTGGCGAATTTCTTTACAGGTGTTATTTATATGGTGGCTATTTATGGAGCCTTGTTCTTGCTTGATGTGCGCTTAGCGCTTCTGGCTCTGCCGCTTGTGCCAATCCTCATCATTTGGATTATCGTTTACCGTAAATTCGCTGCTCGCTATAACCGTATCATTAGATCAAAGCTGAGTGAAATCAACGGAATGATCAATGAATCGATACAAGGGATGACGATTATCCAGGCGTTCCGCCGTCAGAAGGAAACGACGAAGGAATTTGAGGAAATGAATGAGCATTATTATAAATATCAAAACAAGCTGCTCAGCCTCAACTCGGTAACATCGCATAATCTTGTCAATGTTATACGGAATACATTGTTCCTCATTGTACTCATTATGTTCTGGGGCGATTCACTCCGCGGAGCGGTATCGGTTGGCGTGCTTTACGCATTCATCGATTATATGAACCGTATGTTTGCGCCGATCGTTGGTATCGTAAACCAGCTATCCAATCTCGAGACGGCACGCGTATCTGCAGAGCGAGTATTTAAGCTGATGGACGAGGAAGGAATCGATGTCGTTTCCGGCAAAATGGACCGTTATAAGGGCGATGTTAAGTTTGAGGATGTTTCTTTTGCTTATAAGAAGGATGAGTATGTGCTGAAAAATATTTCCTTCCATGCTCAACAAGGCCAGACGGTTGCGCTGGTAGGCCATACCGGCTCAGGCAAAAGCTCGATTCTTAATCTGTTGTTCCGTTTCTACGATTCGAACGAGGGTAAGATCATCGTAGATGGCACCGATGTACGCGATATGCCGAAGCAGCTGCTAAGGCAGCATATGGGTATCGTTCTTCAGGACCCGTTCCTATTTACCGGAACGATCGCATCGAACATCAGCCTTGATAACCCGGAGATTAGCCGCGAGAAAATTGTACAGTCGCTGCGTGACGTTGGCGCTTACGACATGTTCAGTCAGTTCCAAGGGGGCATTGATGCTCCTGTTATTGAGAAGGGAAGCACACTGTCTGCTGGTCAAAGGCAGCTGATTTCCTTTGCAAGGGCGCTTGCTTATGATCCTGCTATTCTTATTCTCGATGAGGCGACAGCCAGCATTGATACCGAGACGGAAGCCATCATTCAAGAGGCGCTTGATGTACTGAAGAAAGGCCGCACGACGTTCGTCATCGCGCACCGCCTGTCGACGATTCGCAGTGCAGATCAAATTCTTGTGCTTGATCGCGGCGTCATTGTGGAGCGAGGCAGCCATGATGAGCTTATGGAGCATCGCGGCAAATATTACGCGATGTATCAGCTGCAATTCGGCGCAGCATCTGCATCATAGAAAACGGCAAAAAAAGGCTAAGCGAGAGTCATCCCGCTTAGCCTTTTTTACTTGGACATGTTAGTGCATCAAGTCTTGAAGCGGCTGATCGCCTCATTCAAAGTAGAAGCTAAATTACGCAGCTGCTCGGAGGAGCTTGCAACCTCCTGCATGGAAGCAAGCTGTTCTTCTGACGCCGCAGCGACACGCTGCGAGTTTCCAGCGGAATTAGCCGTTATGCCCTCAAGCGCATCTAGCGAAGCTGCAATTTGCTCGCTGCCAGCTGACATTTGCTCCGACGCTGCGGATACTTCCTGTACTTGACTGGAAACATCACGAATGGAAGTAACGATAGAGCGGAAGGACTCGCCGGCTTGTGCCGAGATGCTTGAGCCGAAGCGCGCGGCTTCCACAGACTGCTCCATTGATGAAACGGCTGTTGCAGCATAACTTCCGATGCTATGCAGTATAGTTCCAATCTGCTCGGAGGATTCCTTGGAGCGTTCAGCCAGCTTTCGGATTTCATGGGCAACGACAGCAAAACCTTTGCCATGCTCGCCGGCACGCGCCGCTTCAATAGACGCATTAAGTGCAAGCAGATTAGTCTGATTGGCTACATCGCCGATCAAGGCGAGGATGCCGCCTATTTTGTCACTCTGCTCCTTCAACTCATGCAAGGTCGTAACCGTTTCGACTACATTGGACTCGATCGTATTCATTTGATGCAATGTTTGATCAATAACGGTCTCGCCTTCTGTAGCCATTGCCGTAGTGTCCGCTGCCAGCTCAGATACAGATGAGGTCGACTCTGCAATTCTTTGAATGCCGATCGTCATTTCTGTCATCGCGCGCTGGCACTCTTGCAAGCTTTGCAGCTGTGTTTCAGAGCCGGAAGCAACTTCTTGAATAGCTTCGGTTACTTCTTCTGTCGCACTGGAGGTCTGCTCTGCACTCTGCTGCATGTTGAAAGCCGAGCCAGCCACCTCATCGGATGTTATTCGAATGCTGCCTGTGAGCTGACGAAGGCTTGCGATCATTTCATTAAAGGCGATAGAAACTTGAGCTATTTCATTGCCTCCTTTGACCGCAACGGCAAGCGTCAAGTCGCCATTCGCTGCTAATGAAGATACTTCCGCGAGTCGTTTGAGCGGCTTCAACGTCATTCTTACCAGTGCAACAATAATAAGTATGGCAATAAAGGCTAGCAGCGAGGCGATCCCTATGCTTTTCCAAAATATAAGATTTAAGGCATCATCGATTTGTTTGAAATCAACGTCCATGCCAAATATCCCGATTAGTTTGCCGCTAGGGTCTTTTATACGGGCTAAATAAGAAATCCACTGACCATATTCATCTGTAACGGCATCGGTCAAAGCTGATCCCTTATTCAGCGCATCATCAATTTTGCCAGCGAATGCTTCACTCATTTCATACTCATCTCCAGGTCCAAGGCCTGCGGCGGAGAGAGCCTCATTGCTCTGCATCATCTTTATAAATTTCTTTCCGTCGCGTTCGATTACCTCAGGCATATACACATATGCATTTGCGACGATATCGTTCTTAATCATGACGTCAAGCTGCAGCTTAAGCATCTTGAACGTAGCATTATTGGTATCACGCCCTGCGGATACTTCGTTGTATCCAAAAGTAACCAGATCATGACCAGCCTCGATTTGATAACCAAGCGTTTGTCCAATCCGTTCAATTTCATCTAAATAGGATTTTTTCTGCGTGCTGTAGGATAAATACTCGGTGACGCTAATGACAATTACGAGAAGAAGGGCTAATACGATGGAGCTGGTAACGACTAAACTTCTGTCCTTAATTCGGAACATGCAATCACACCCCATAATGAAAAGTTAAGATAAGATAAGTTATCGTCGAATTATGTCGAAAAATGAATAGCAACGAAACAGTCCATTTTTTTACAATTCAAAGAATGACATCTGTTATTACATTAACAAACTTTTATTAGAGAAATATGGGGCTTTATGTTAGAAAAGTGTTCAATTGCAGCATGTCTTCAGCCAACATTCAGCGGGAATTAAAGGGGGCTTAAGTTTTATTGTCTATGCTAGGTCTTGTAACAACAAATTTGGAAGTGAAAGGTGGAATATTCAATGAAGAGAGCAAAAGCTATAACAGCAGGTGCTATTGCGCTAACGCTTGCCTTAGGGGGCGGAGGCCTATGGGCTAGCCAATATGTAAATGCGGCAGCAGCAAGCAGCGACGCGCAGCAAGAGCAAGGTGCACAAGCAGATAGCAGCGCAGCGAAGAAGGATCATGAAGGCAGACATGGCGGTTTCGGACGCTGCTTTCAACAAATACAGGAACAGTTGCTAACGTACTTAGGGCTCGATGAAGCGGCGCTTCAGACTAAGCTGCAAACGTCAACGCTGGCAGAGGTTGCAGTCGCGAGCGGAAAAACGCGAGCTGATCTTAAGGCTAAGCTTGTTGAATGGCTGGAGGCAGCTGAGGCAGCTAATCCGAAACCTGACGCAAAAGTAGAAGCAGACAAGCTTGCAGAAACTGGACAACAGCAAGCAAAGCCGGATGCTGCTGCACAGGCGGAGAAGCTGCTTGATTCCAAAGGATTAGGTTTTGGAAAGCATGGCGGCGGTGGTGAAAGAAGAGGCGGCTTTGAGAAAAACGTAGATGGCATAGCTGCAGCGCTAGGCATAACGGCAGATGTATTAAAGACGGAGCTTGAATCAGGCAAGACCTTGGCAGCAATCGCTGGGGAGAAGGGTGTTGCGATCCAAGTGATCATTGACGTGCAGGTAAAGGATCAAAAGGCGAAGCTAGCGGAGGAGCTGGCAGCGGGAACGATTACGCAGGAGCAATATGATACGAAGCTAGCTGAGGCTGTCGATCATGCAACAAAACATGTAAATGGAGAAATCCCGGCTCGCGAAGGCCATGGCAAGGGTGGACATGGCGGAAAAGGACCGCGTGGCGAACGCCCGAGTGACGATGCAGCGAAGAGTGAATCCACGACGGATACATCCGCAGCAGCAACTCCAGCTCCAACTGCATAACAGTTTTGTAGGCGAAATATTTAATAAGTCAGTGTAGACTTTAAAAAGATGAAGGAGCTGCTCCGGGTCTATGACCTTGAGGCAGCTCCTTCATGTCTGTTGTATAGCTTATTCATTCTTACCGAGAAGAAGCGCCAGCTCCTGTGGCGGCAGCGGTTTACTGAATAAATAACCTTGCAGCTCATCGCACTGCAGCTCCGTACAGAAATTCGATTCGGCAATCGTCTCTACGCCTTCTGCAACAACCTTCATATTCATGCTATGTACAAGCTCAATAATTGCTTTGACGATCGATGATTTTTTCTCGTCATTCGTAATGCCTTGAATAAAGGAACGATCCAGCTTTACGTCTGATATAGGCAGGCGCTGCAGCTGATTCAAGGATGAATAGCCCGTGCCAAAGTCATCGATTGATATTTGAATGCCAAGCCCCCGAAGGAAAAGAATAGTCTCGATCACTTGATCCATATTCCGCATAAATACACCTTCAGTAATTTCAAGGCTTACATATTGCGGATCAAGGCCGGTGTCCTTTAACGCTTTGACGATCATTTCAGATAAGTTCCCTTGGTAGAAATGTCTTGCTGAAATGTTTACTGATACGCATATATGCTGTAGTCCCTCATCCTGCCAAGCTTTATTTTGCCGACAGGCCTCATGGAAGACCCAGCTGTCAATATCTAATATAAAACCGGATTGCTCGGCAAGTGGAATAAACTTATCGGGCGGAATCATGCCAAGCTCGGGATGACGCCAGCGAATGAGCGCTTCAATGCCGCATAGCTCGCCGGTTGCAGCATTTATTTTTGGCTGATAATGAAGCGAGAACTGTTTGTTTTGCAGCGCATTATAAAGCCCGTTCTCGATCTGCATCTTCTCTGTCATCGCGGACACCAGCGTTGGCTTGAAAAACCGGTAGCAGCCGTCGCCTTGCTCTTTGGCGCTATACATAGCAATATCAGCGTTTCGGATAATGGTATCCATATCGCCGCCATCCTGCGGGTACACGCTAACGCCGACGCTAACGGTCAAATAAAGCAGCGTTTCGTCGATCATAAAAGGCTCATTGAAAGAATCTACGACGGCTTGGGCATTTGCAGCAAGTTCATCTTCATTCTCATACTGTCCGACAAATACAAACTCGTCCCCACCCAATCGGAAGACGTTGCATTCATCAAACACCGCTGCTCCGAAGCGTTCTGCTGCCTTGCCAAGCAAAATATCTCCTACAGCATGTCCAAGCGTATCATTAATTTGCTTAAAGCGATTGATGTCAGCGAACATGATGGCTATCGGTTTTTTCATAGCAGCGTTCATAGTGATCATGTCTTGAAAATGGAGTGTGAATTGCAGCCTATTCGGCAGACCAGTCAGCATGTCGTAATAGGCAAGCTGATGCAGTCTTTCCTCCGATTGCTGCAATAAATAAGTTTGAGCCTCCAGCCTCTCGTTGCTTCGCTGCGATTCTTGAAACATGTGAATGAGATTGGTTGACATATGCTTGAAATTAGCAATCAACGAATGAATTTCTACAATACTGCTTCGTGGCCATTCCAATGTGTTCATCTCCTGAAGCTTCAGCGGAAGGTTCGTTGTTGCTCTCGCTAACCGAGTTAAACTGCGAGAGAGCCACCAATTAATGAGATACGCTAGAATGACGGCAAAGAAGGCAAGCCCGATCATATAAACAAAATGAATAAAATATTTGGAAAACAAATATTTTTGATGGTTTTTAATGGGGAAGTCAACGTAAACAAGCCAATCCGTTGCCTGAAGCTTATCTTTATATATCAAATTTCCATCATGCCAGGTCTGGAAATGCCAAGAGTATTTTTTTAAGTCAGGCATGACTAAATACGATTTTTTGTTGATGGGAGTAATGCTGCTTTCTTTGGAGAAATCAAGCATTTCACCTACAGTCTCAGGCGCGCTGGATGCAATAACTTTCTGGTCAATATTTGTCACAGAAATGATAGAATTCCCGGAATGTTTGCCAAGGGCCAGTTGAAGGAAAGCAATCTGATCCTGCTTCTCTACATCCGTGCTAACCGCCTGCCATTTATCCAATGATTCTGAAATGCGATTGACTTCGATCGAGGAGATTCGCTCGGCATATAGACTTACTTCTTTAATGGAGCTCAAGCTGTTAATGAAAATGTTGAGTATAAACGAAATGAATACGATACCGATGGAGAAATGAAACAGTACCTTGCTGAAGGAATTTGGCCCTTGCTGCGAGCGGGCAAACCCACTCCATTTGCGCAGTGGCATGTACTGGTAGATAATCTCGGCGAACAGTGCGTTAAATAGGCCATTCATGGCAACAATTCCTGCGATAAGAAGCAAATCCTGCGTTATGAGCGTTGAATGAAAGGAGTAGAACCAATAGATAGCGGGCATTCCGACTAGAACCCAGAAAACGGCGTCAATCCCAAACAGTTGATTCTTGTATTTGCGAAGAAGCAAGCCCGTAAAGGCAGCTTCAATAAGGATGATGTAATGAAAGAGGGGCTGCTTTAATAAAAAAGTGCCTAGGAATAGGACAACTGCGCTCATTAAGAGTCCTGGCCAGTAACCGAATAATCGCAAGCCAAGAAGTGTAAATAGACTCGTTAATGAAAAGGTAATACCATACAAAAATTGAAAATGGTTCGACTCGGCGATTAGCGCAAGAAGCGCACATAAGGCAAATGCGAAAGCAATCGTCAATTGTTTGTTGTGCTGCTGAAACAATGGGTTGCTCACCGTCGGCCTCCTGGAAGTGTGACAAAACCTTTTACGTTCAAATAAAAGGGTGCCGAAGCACCCTGACAAGGATAGGAACATAAAAAGAGTTTGATTATTTTCCCTGTTATTCGACAATTTTTTCTAATATCCTGCTTTTGTTTCAGGAAGATACTGTTAAACCTTTAAAATATCGTGATCCACATAACGTTCGCCGTTTAATTCGCTAATGATGTTAATGGCAGCTTTTGCCCCATCCCCTGCAGTAACGACTGCATGCACGCTTACCCCAGCAACCGTTCCTGCCGCCCAAATGTGATCAATATTCGTTTTACCAGCCGCGTCTACCGCAATAACGGTTTTGATACGAGGCTCAGTACCCGGTTTTGTAGAGATCCCGATATGTTCAGCCAGCTCTGTCGAAACGCCTGTTGCAATAAGTACATGCCTTCCTTCATAGCTTCCGCCGTCTGTTTCCACCCGCAGGCCGTCAGTGATGGCAACGATATTTTGTACGGTTTCCTCCTTGAACTCTGCTCCGAATTTCTCAGCCTGTCGTTTGCCTGTATCCACAAGGTCAGGTCCGCCAATTTCTGAAATTCCGTAGTAGTTCTCGAACCAAGCGCGTTTTGTCATTCCTTTGTTGTTCTCAAACACGAGCGTCTTTTTGCCTGCTTTTGCAGTAAAAATGGCTGCACTTGCTCCAGCGGGACCAGCACCAATAATAACGATATCGTACATACGACATACCTCCAATAATGGTTGGTTTGATTACTTCACTAGTATATAAACGGCAGCTTGAAAAAAGCAAATGGCTTGTCCTTCTCTTGTTCACATCTGTTCACAATATATTCTAGATTAAGGCGTTGTTTTAAATAAAATCGTTTGATATAGTTCTATTATCGAACAGTTTCATAATAGAATTAATTTCGTGGATATTTAGAAACTACATATAAAGGGGGACACCAGTGTGGATCGAGCATCATTGAAACAACTCATCGATCGCTACGAAGCGGCTAATTTTCTTGTAAACCGTCGATTAAATGCGATGATCCGCGAGTTAATGCCAGATGATCTGACGGTAGACCAGTTTGCGACACTACGTTATTTGCATTCGAAGGAAATGAGCACATCATCCGAATTAGCGGACATTTTTTGCGTGGGCAAAAGCTCAATAACCGCGATCATTACGCGATTATTTGATAAAAATTTGATTCAAAGATTTCCAGATGAGAAGGATCGCAGGGTCATCTATTTAGCGCTAACCGAGGAAGGCAAGCAGGTTTGCGATCTCATGGAGGATAAGATACAAGTGCTGCTGGCCAAAYACATTAATCGTTTTGAAGAGCAGGAAGCGAACTGTTTTATCGAAACCTTCGAGAAGCTTGCTAAAGAAATGATGAATCCATAGTTTTATTATATTTGAGGGGGAACAAAGATGAGAACCGTTTTGAAATTTAGATGGTTTGTTCTTATATTGTGGCTTGCTGCTGCCGTAGGCTTGATGCTCAGCGCGCCGAATATGGAAGAGCTTGTTCGTACGAAAGGGCAAATCAACGTGCCTGATGGATATTCTTCGTCGGTCGCCAGGGACTTTGAGAAATCGATTGGCGGAGGCGATAATGCAAGCGCCAGCAGCGGAATGCCTACCGTGCTTGTATTCCATAAGGATGGCGGTCTGAAGGACGCCGATTTAGCGGAAGTGAAGAGAGGAATCGATGAGCTGAAGAGCAAAGGCGAGGCTATCGGAGTTCTCTCCGTGACGACTCATTTTGATACCAAAGAGCTTGAGGAGCAAATGGTATCGAAGGATGGAAGCACCATCCTTGCGCTCGTTAATGTCGAGGCTGGCGACCGTGAGCTTGCTGAGCTGAGAGACGGTCTCTATGAGACGATTTCAGATGTGAAGGTAGAGCATTATTATACAGGAAACTGGCTTATTTCTGAGGATGTTGTACAAAGCTCGCAGGAAGGGCTTAAGAAAACCGAGTTTATTACGCTTGGATTTATTTTAATTATTTTGTTTGTAGTATTCCGTTCTGCGATTGCGCCGCTCGTACCGCTAGTGGCCGTTGGATTTACTTATTTAATATCACAATCCGTTATTGCGTTTTTAGTTAAATATTTTGATTTTCCGCTTTCCAACTTCACGCAAATTTTCCTAGTTGCCGTATTATTTGGGATCGGCACAGACTATTGCATCCTGCTCATTAGCCGCTTCAAGGAAGAATTGACGCATAGCGGCGGCGACAAGACAGAAGCAATTGTTCAAACTTACCGCACTGCGGGAAGAACCGTATTATTTTCTGGCTTAGCTGTGTTGGTGGGATTCTCAGCAATCGGATTCTCAACGTTTATGCTTTACCGCTCTGCCGTAGCCGTTGCAGTTGGAGTTGCGGTACTGCTTATCGCATTGTTTACGATCGTGCCGTTTTTTATGGCAGTGCTGGGTACAAAATTGTTTTGGCCGGCGAAAGGCTCGCTTGAGCATAAGCCGAGCAAGCTTTGGGGTACGGTGGGTAAGTTTTCACTAAAACGCCCTTTGTGGGCGCTCGTTATTTTGGCAGTAATTATCGTACCTTTCCTTACAGCGTATAAAGGTACAATTTCTTTCAACTCGCTGGATGAGATTGGCGATAAGTATGACTCCGTTAAAGCGTTCAACATTATTGCGGATAGCTTTGGACCTGGTGATTCACTGCCTACTACCGTTGTGGTCAAAGCTGATAAACCGATGGACACACCTGAGGGGCTTGCTGTACTAGAGCAAATCAGCCGCGAGCTTGCGAATTCTGGAGGCATCAAGGCCGTTCGCAGTGCAACTCGTCCTACAGGTGATGTAATGGAGCAATTTCTCGTGGCAGATCAAGTTACCACACTTGAGAGCGGGCTTGGTCAAAGCGGCGAAGGCTTGGGCAAAATCGGTGATGGTCTCTCCGAGGCAAGCAGCGCGTTAAGCGAGAATAAGCCAAAATTAAATGAAGCTGTTGACGGCGCTGGTAAGCTCGTTAATGGTACGAATGAGCTGAAGGCTGGCATTGTACAGCTTGGCGCAGGTTTGAAGAAGATTCAGCAAGGGTTGCAGGATGGATCTGCAGGTGCGGGAGAGCTTAGCGAGGGCTTGAAGCAGGCGCAGGCGAGTGCGGAGCAGCTGGCAGGCGCGAGCCGTAAATTGCTTAGCAGCTACGAGCAGCTAGGCGGCGGTCTTGGTCAGCTTACAGGTGCATATAGCGCGATTGCATCCGAACAGGAGAAGCTGGCGAGCGGGTTATCCGGCGTACAGCAAAGTCTGACTGCACTTCAGGAAAGTCACCCAGAGCTGCAAACCGATGAGACTTTTAAACAAACGATGCTTGCTCTTGGAAATCTCCAGCAAGGAGCAGCAGGAATCAGCGGGCAGTTGTCTCAGCTTAATGAGCAGCTGACAGGCATTTCAGCGGGAATGACCCAAGCAAATGCCGGTTTCTTGCAAGCAAGTGAAGGGCAAACGGCGCTAGCTTCGGGTCTTGGCAAGCTTGCTGCAGGACTTGGAGAACTGCAAAAAGGAATTGAGCAGGCAGCCGCAGGCCAAGGTCAAATTGTATCGAAGCTGCCTGGTGTCACACAGGGCTTTAATGAACTATCGGATGGTCAGAAGGAACTGCAGGCTGGGTTTGCATCGCTAAACGATCAGCTGGGCGAATTGACCRGCGGTTTGGATCAAAGCGTTGACGGCTTAACGAAGGTAACCGATGGACTCACATCCGCTGGCGGATATTTGAATAGTCTAGCGGAATCGCCGAATAAGCAAATGACGGGCTTTTATATTCCCGAGGAAGCCATTGCAAACAAGGAATTTCAGGCTGCCCTTAATGTGTATATGTCGGAGGATCGCCAAACAGCGAAGTTCGATGTCATATTTAAAGGCAATCCGTATGCCCAGGAAACGATGGCGCAAATCGATGGACTGGAAGCAGCTGTTCACCGCGCGATTCAAAACACCGATTATAACGGATCACAGGTGGCTGTCGGCGGTGTAACGAGTATGAATAACGATTTGAGCAATATTTCAGCGTCGGATTATTCGCGTACAGTTATTCTCATGCTCATCGGCATTTCAATTATCCTTATCCTTTTGTTCCGCTCGATCGTCATGCCGCTTTATATGATCGCATCGCTTCTCGTTACGTTCTATTCCTCGATGGCGATTGCAGAGGTCATATTCGTAAGGCTGCTTGGGCAGTCGGGAATTAGCTGGGCGGTTCCATTTTTCGGATTCGTCATGCTCGTCGCACTAGGAATTGATTATAGTATTTTCTTGATGGATCGCTTTAAAGAATACCGCCATCTGTCGCCTCAGGAAGCCATTTTGGAAGCGATGAAAAACATGGGTACGGTTATTATGTCTGCAGCCGTTATTCTAGGCGGAACATTCGCAGCGATGCTTCCTTCAGGAGTTATGTCACTCCTGCAAATTGCGACTATTGTGCTTTGTGGACTGTTCATCTATGCATTGTTGATGCTTCCATTATTCATTCCAGTTATGGTACGCACTTTCGGTCCTGCTAACTGGTGGCCGTTTATGGGACGCAAACAGGATGCTGAGCAAACGAATCGTTTGCATAGCGGTCAAACGCTTAAGGGTCATCATGTTTCGCATGATTCAACTCACTAGTTAATAAAGCAGGGTTATCCAGGGTCTTTGGTGCATGACAAAGACCTATGCGATAACCCTTTTCTTGTTACTTAACGTCCGGCCATTTCGTATGGAACCATAGCTGCATTCGCATCTTGCACGGACCCATCGAGAAAGGCGCTGATTTGCTGCTGCTGCTCAGTTAACAGACGCTGCAGCTCTTCTGCTTGCTCTTTGCTCGCGGATGCTTCTTGTTCGGCGCGTGTTACCAGCTTAAGCAGATTAAAGGATTCAATCGATAATCCAAGCTTAATCCGAATTTTCTCATTCCGGAATGATTCGGCTTTTGGTGATGCGCTGCCGCCCCCGGCGTTATTATGTCTCGTTTTTTCAGGAAGCAGCTGCAACTCTGCACGACCTTGCTCGGTAATTTTATAGACTTTTTTGGCGCTATCCTCTAACTGAACGGAGACGAAGCCGGATCCCACAAGCATCTGAAGCGTGGGATAAATGGAGCCGGCACTTGGTACATAAAGTCCGCCAGACTGCTCCTCTAAAGCCTTCATCATCTGGTAGCCGTGCATTGGCTGGTCGATGAGCAGCTTCATAAGCGCAATCTTCACGCCGCCGCGGCCAAAATAACGCTTGCTGCTGCGCGGATTGACTTTAGGCTCTTCCTTGCTATGTTGATGATGCTCATTGGAAACATCGTTAGTAGACATCTTCAAGTTAAGTCACCTCGATTTTTATGATAAGGAAAGCTTCTGTTTTTCAATGCTTGAGGGTGAAGTGAAACATAAGGGATCGCTCATCAGCTGTCATTTGGAATAAGCTTACTCTACTTACAGCATTGACAATGATAATTATTATTATTTACAATTTATAAAATAAAATTGTTTATTAAGGATGTGAGCGCGCATGTCGCAGCAACCGAATCAAACAAAGTACGGTGAAATGCTCTATATTGGCACGGAGGAAGTAAAGCTCCCGTCGCTGCACCATATGCAGTTGAACAATCGTGAGGAGCAATGCTTTGCGTTTGTGCTTCAACATAAAATAAAGGTTTCCATTGTGAAGAAGGGGCAGCACACGACTAAAAAAGCCGTTGGCGGTGAGTTGTTTCTCATTCCGTCCCATTGTGAATGTACGCTGCTTAATGAGGGCAACCATCTAGCTGAAATCGTACTTATCCGCTTCCGAAGCGGTTCGACAGCAGCAGGCGCAGAGATGCTCCCTTACCGAGACAGTATGGGATTAAAACTGCTGAGGCTGCCGCAGGCGAGAAGCTGGCTTCAGGACTTTCAAAGCGACTGCAGTACTGATGATGTGGTTTTATACTATCAGCTGCAATCACAGCTTTATGCAATGGTCGCTGCGCTCATTCAGTCCGTCCAGCAGCCGAGAGAGACCGAAGCTGATTTAATTGGCTACGTCGAGCAAGCCAAGCAGTTTATGATTGAGCAGTTAAGCACACCGATGGATATGGAGGAGCTTGCAAGATCCTCAGGGGTGAGTACGAGCCGTTTTTATCAAGCCTTTCGCAGTTATACAGGACTTACACCGCTTAAATATATGACCAAGCTGAGGCTCGATGCTTCTATGCGCATGCTCTCAGGTACGTCTTCTTCCATCGTCGACGTGGCCCATTCCGTCGGCTATCCTGACGAGTACTATTTTAGCCGTCTGTTTAAGAAACATATGGGACTGGCTCCTACGGAATATGCTCAGCTTGCGAAGAAACGAGTAGCCACGCTTGTATCTGTGTTCGCGGGCGACCTATCAGCTATCGGCATGCCTACTTGCTTGTCCTTTATTCGGTTGAGCACTCACCAGCATGAACGGGCTCTTCAGCAGCTGCGTGAAGCAGAGCCGGATCTCATATTGGCAGGTATGCTGGATGAGGAAATGTACGCGGCATGTTCGGCTATCGCTCCGGTTCTGATGCTCGATTGGAAGGCTTATTCCTGGAAGGAGCGGCTGCTTGAGATAAGCAATGCATTAGGCTTGTCCACCGTAGCAGAGCGCTGGTTATCTTATTATGAGATGAAGGTGCAAAACGCTCGTGAGCAGCTCAAAAACAGTCTAGGTAATGAGCCTATCTTAATTGTTCATGCCGGAAAAACGGGCTTTCGTATATTTGGCCCGCGCCGCCGCAAGATGAAGGATCTTTTTTATGATGATTTGCAAATGACCTATCCGAAGTCGGCACACGAGATCGGATTTCTTGATACGAGCTCGCTAAGGGAGATCGCTGAGCTAGGCTGCAGCAGCGTTCTCTTCCTCGTACCAGCGGAGGCTTCCCGTGATTATTGCAATCAGCTGGAGGAGGGCTGGCGCCGCTTGAGGGAAAAGGATGCGCGTAGAAGATGTATCTTTATCGGCTATCACGACCGGCTGAACTATAATCCGACCGTCCACGATGGGCTCATCGATGAGACAGTGAGGCATTTGATGAGTTACGCGCAATAAATAAGAGCGCTCGTTCAATTTTATCTGTGGTAGTCTGCAAAAAAAGAAGAGGTCAGCTGTATTGATTGAAGCGCGTGCAGCCGATAAATAAAGTAATGGTTATGCATCATTACTTTTTGATCGGGAGGGAATTTATGAAGCTCACTCAAATGGGCAAAGCACTATACCCGCTCTCGTTAATTATCATGATATCTTTCATAAGCGGTTGTACGCTTAATCCAAATAGTCCGGAACCCCTTGAACAGACACCAGCTCCGAATAAGGTGACTTTAAAAATTATTGAGAGCCTAATGACGCCGCTGCGGACAGTGGAATTAGACAAATTAATTGCACAATTTGAACTCGACAATCCAACCATTGAGATTGTGAGAGTGACATCAGAATACGAGACCGCTGATCAGACGATCTTGACGATGCTGGAGCAGAACCAAGCGATTGATATTGTTGAGGTGCGTGACGTTACGGTACATCAGCTTGCGGAAAGTGGTCTGATAACCAGCTTGGAGAGTTATATTTCATCATGGAGCAACTATATGCTGCTTAACAATAATGCAAAGCTGATGTCTAGAGATGCAGGCGATGTTGCTTATTATATTCCGAGCAGTCTTTATCAAGTGCAGCTTTATTATCGCAAGGATTGGTTCGATGCCAAGGCGCTGCAAGTGCCAGAAACATGGGAGCAGCTCTTCTTTGTCGGCAAGCAATTGACGAAGCCGATGGAGAGGATATATGGCTTTTCCTTTCGCGGAGGCAGTGGTGCCGTTAATACGTTGTCTTCAATCGTTCAGGACTATAACGGAGAGAAAGTCGATATAAGCGATTCCATGTTTAATACGGACGGCTCGACGATATTCTCAGGCAAGCGGGCAGCAGAGGCTGTTGAGCTTTACAAGAAGATTTATACAGAGATTTCAGACCCTGCGTCCATAGATTGGGGCTTTAATGAACAGGTTCAAGCATTTGTGAACGGCAATGCGGCTTTGCTTATCCAAGACTCAGACGTGATAGAGATGATCAAGGAAAAGCTTGAGAGCAGCCAGTGGGCAACAGCCCCTTTGCCTACAGGGCCTGATGGGATCTCCCATTACAACGTTGGTGCAGCCGGCTGGGGGATTGCTTCCCAGTCTAAGCATAAGGATGAGGCTTGGAAATTCATTTCCTATTTGTCATCGATTGAGAACAATCGCGCCTTTGCTGATGCCTCAGGCGTTATATCCATCTATAACAATACGATTGAAGAGGAGAAGTATTCAACTGGGCCGTATGCTCCTTATATGCTGATGGCAAATGACCCCGATCGATTTCAGGGCGTAAGAAAACCGAGCTATTATAAAAATTATAGTCAATTTTTTCAAATGGGAACGGATTTGGGTCGACAACATTTGATGAATGTCATTTCTACGGAGGAATTGCTTAAGCAGTTCGATGTTTTTTGGCGGAAGCAAGGAAAACAGGAGCGAGATTAAATGAATGGAGGATGCTGTAGGCATGTGAGTTGCAAATGCCCAGCACCTCTTTTTTTAATTGGATGAATAGGCGATGTGATCTCGTATGAAGCGAGTTGCACAGGGCAACATGTAAGGATAGAGCTTGTGCCTTGACCAGAGTGTAGAGCCGCATATACGATAGTAGAAGTTATCTTTTTTTATCGCTGGCTAGCGATTGCAGGACAATAAGGAGGAACATTTGTGAAGCAGTTATTGGTTGTTTTTACAGGCGGGACCATTGGAAGCAAAAAGCAGGGAAACGGCATCGATGTTAATGACGCGGGATCTTATTCGCTTATAGATGATTATATCAACAGTGCTGAGCAGCGCGATGATGTTAGACTTGATGCGATACAGCCGCTTAACTTGTTAAGTGAAAATATGACGACCGAGGATTGGATCGCGCTTGCAGAGGCTGTCCATGGAATAGATACAGACTCGTATGCTGGGATAGTCATCACCCATGGTTCGGATACGCTGGCTTATAGCGCAGCGATGATCGGTTATTTGTTCGCAGATACAAAAATTCCAATTGTGCTGACCGCCAGCAATTATCCGGTTGCCGATGAAAGAAGCAATGGGCGCCGTAATTTTGCAAACGCAATCGATTTTGTAGTGGATGCACAGCTGCCGGGCGTATTTGTCGTTTACGAGGATGACAAAGGGGATGCACTTGTTTACTTAGCAACTAGAGTTACGCAAGCGATGTCCTTTACGGATCAATTCGGCAGCCCCTACGGCGTGCCGTACGGAAAGATGGCAGACCGAATGTTCAACTGGCTGGAGCATGATAGAAATCCAAGACCGGAAGCGCTGAGTACCAAGCCTAAAGCGTCGTTTGCATGGGAGCCGGATACTCTTAAGCTCGATTCCAGCATCGTCTATATTCGGCCATATCCGGGCTTGAACTATTCGCTGTATGATTTTACAACGATTCGGCCGAAGGCGATCCTCCATGATTTGCATCATTCGGGTAYAGCAAGCGCAATAGAAGCAGGGCCGTACTCTCTTCCTGCGTTTATTGCAAACTGTAAAAAGCTTGGCATCGATGTATACATATGTCCGATCCGAGATCGTTCGGCAGCCCTATATTCGTCGTCGCTGCGCCTTATTGAAGCGGGTGCCATTGTCATTGAGAAGCTGTCGGTTGAGGCTGCAATAACTAAGCTCATGCTCGCATATGGTCTATATGATGATAAAGCACAGGCAAAAGCTTTCGTAACGGAAAGTGTTTTGTATCACGAACATAACGAGGTGTAAAATGATTATAGAAAAGCTGGTGCTTTTGACTGAAAAAGCAGCAAGCATTTTGCCTTTTTATAGGGATGTGCTGGCATTGCCGGTTATTCGCTCCGAGAAGGACAGCTTTACCGTTAAGGCAGGCTGGAGCGAGCTGACCTTCCAAGAGACTGGTGATCAAGCTGCTGAAGCGTATTGTTATCACTTTGCCTTTACGATTCCTGAGAATAAGCTCGAGGAAGCAAAAAAGTGGATCGAAGCGCTTGTTCCGATTGGTACGGAGGCAGGTCAGGATGTGTCGTATAGTGAATCATGGAACTCGCATTCTGTTTATTTTGAAGACCCGTCGGGTAATATTTTAGAGTTGATTGCTCGCCATACGATGGATAACGGTGTTGAGCGTCCCTTTGACCCGCAGCAAGACATTCTTTGTATCAGTGAAATTGGCATAACGACCAGCGACGTTCCTACAGCAGTCGATCAATTTGCAGAGCTTGGCATCATGACCTATAGGACGCGCAATGATAATTTCAATCCAATCGGCGATGATAATGGTATATTTATAGTGGTTGGAAAAGGAAGACGCTGGCATTTTACGAACAAAACCGCAGAGAGCTTCCCAGTTCATGTGACCGTGCGCGGGCTGGGTGAGTTGTACTTGGCGGAAGGCGAGCAAGGATTGTTGATTGAAAATAAAAAGTAGAGGAGCATTCAACGATGGGAGAACATTTAAAAGTAGGGGACCAGGTCCCGAATTTTAAGCTGCAAGCATCCAATGGCAAAGAAGTTGAGCTGGCAGATTACTCAGGCAAGAAGCTCGTTATTTATTTTTATCCGCGCGACATGACGCCCGGCTGTACGACTGAATCATGCGATTTCCGTGACTTTAACGGCGAATTCGGCACGAATAACACGGAGGTAATCGGAATCAGCCCAGATGATCTTGCATCTCATGAGCAATTCGTAGACAAGCATGAGCTGCCATTCCTATTGCTGTCTGACACCGAGCATACGGTTTCGGAGCTGTTCGGCGTATGGAAGCTGCGGAGCTGGAACGGTGAGGAATTTATGGGTATCGAGCGCTCGACTTTCCTGCTTGATGAGCAGGGCAAGCTTGTTAAGGAATGGCGCAGCGTAAGCGTGGATGGACATGTGAAGGAAGTACTTGAAGCGGTAAAAAGCAGCTAGCTTTGTCATTTGCGTAAAAAAAGGCTCCTCTCGAAGCGTGATATTCGCTTCAAGGGGAGCCTTTAGTTTTTTATTATTTGGTTTTCCAAGAAGGCAATTGGCTAACATAGCTGTCAGATAAGTTGAGGAGCTCTAATGCACGCTGATACTCATCTTCTGTCGCAGCCTGCTCCGTAATGCCGTCTCCGGCTAAGGAATAGTGCTTGCCGTCCTCATATCCGCTGCCTGACATGAATAGCTCTTTGCTGCTTAAGAATGAGCCAGTCGGGAGATAATAACGTTGTGGCAATACGTTATACGACTGATTAAACAAGTCTTGGCCGAAATGGATATGATCATCAAGTGAAATGCCAAGCATGTTCGCGATCGTAGGCAATACGTCAACTTGACCGCCTAGCTGATCAAATACTTTGCCTTCTGTTACGCCTGTAGATGCAACAACGAGCGGAATGTTGATCATATCGGTGTAGCTGTATTCATGACCATAAATTTCAGCCATAAGCGCTTTGTCATCACGATCCAGCGAGTATACTGGAAGGCCGAGATGGTCGCCGTATAACAAGATTAAGCTGTTGTCCCAAATGCCGCGTTCCTTCAAATCTGCAATGAATTCGCCAAGTGCGAAGTCAGCGTAGTTTTGTGCACGGATATAATCACCAACAAAAGTTTTCTCATAACGCTCAGGGAGCGTCATTTTGTATTTGTCAGCAGGAATGGTGAATGGGTGATGCGATGTCATCGAAATAACATGGGAATAAAATGGTTTGCCATTCTCGCTCATGCGTGACATTTCAGCAGCTGTTTTCTTGTAAAGCTGCTCATCGGAAGCACCAAAAAATACGGTATCTTCATCTCCAAAAAACTTCTGATCGTAGTAACGGTCGAAACCAAGCGCTTTGTAAAGCTCGCCGCGATTCCAGAATTCAACAACATTCGTATGGAACGTAGTTGTGTCATAGCCGTTTGCTTTCAACAGTTTCGGCAAGCTCGGAAGCTCTTTGTCGGCATAAATCATCGTTGCCGCGCCGCGTGGCGGAATATAGAAAGACGTGTTTACGACGAATTCCGCATCGGATGTATTGCCTTGGCCGACTTGCTGATAGAAATGCTTGAAGTAATAGTTTTCGTTGACCAGTTTATTAATGTTAGGCGTAATCTCTTTTCCGTCAATCTTCAAATTGACGAGGAAGTTTTGAAATGACTCCATTTGAATAATGATGACGTTTTTGCCTGCTGCTGTTTTCCACAGCTGCGGAGCGGCAGGTGTTTCGATCTTTTTGACGGAATCGATTTTTTCTTGCGTGATATGGTTTGGATCAACAAAGTCAATCGTTTTGTTCTTGAAAATCATATAAGCCTCGTAATTGAGTATGCCCATTTGCTCCGCTTTGACGATCTCATTCATGCTGGCGCGGTTAGGCAAAATGTTGAACAAGCAAAGCGCAATYGAAATGCTGAACAGGGCAAGGACAAGTCGTTTGCTTTCCTTGACGGAGCTTTGTTTCTTCCAATTCACG
This sequence comes from Paenibacillus sp. TAF43_2, assembly GCF_052113545.1. Taxonomy (NCBI): domain Bacteria; kingdom Bacillati; phylum Bacillota; class Bacilli; order Caryophanales; family Paenibacillaceae; genus Paenibacillus; species Paenibacillus sp. TAF43_2. The sequence continues at coordinate 114,126 of NZ_JBFRDK010000001.1, read as the reverse complement.
GCTTTCTTAGGTCTAAACAACAGCACAGCCATAATGATAATGTCGATAAAGATGAGCAAGTAGTAAGGGTCCATCAGTGAAAATACGCTATTTTTTACCGCGGTGACTTGGTTTACCTGCTCTAGAGCGAGATAGGTTACAATAACACCGTAATACTTGTAATACATAATGACGGCAAATAATATGAGTGTCATTACTAGATTTGCTATTAAATAGTAAATAAGTTTACGTTTCGAAGCGAACCACTCTATGAGACAATAAACAATGAGGACAAACGGAATTTCTTTTAAAATAGTAGTCCACGAAAAACCATCCTCGAAAATGACCATCCAAGCCAGATAGCTTTTGAGAAGCATGATAAATGAAAAGAAAAGGATGGGACGAGTGCTTAATAATCGTTTTGGAGTTAAAAATGTCATATAACCGCCTACCTTTCACAGCAAAAACTGGCCATCTCACAGAGGCAGCCAGGCCGCTAATCATAATATACGTTCGTTCTGTAAATTCTTATCCATTATGCTCCTAATTATAGTCGAATGTCAAAAGGCAAAAGGCTCCTCCATGTCCAATCATAATTTATTGTAAATAACAAATTTATAAGGATTTTTGATTATTCCTATTCATTACAACATTTCCAAGCTATTAGATTGAAACATTATTGCTGATTTAGTAGTCTATTAATTAGATGCTATTAGACAAACCATGAATACAAGTATAATTACATGAAATATATGTAAAAAATTATGTTGGAGGCTTATCATGAAAAAAAGAAGAAGAAGGCTGCTGCTGTTTATTATTGTATGCGCAGGAATGGTGTTTGGTTACTCTTTATTTAATAAGGATGAGACAACCACGATTCCGCCAAAGCAAGCTTCCGCTGATGGTTCCACTAACGGCGGGGAAGTGTCGGGCAGCATAGGTTCTGAGCCTACGGATAAGCCGAGCGGCGGAACTCCAACAGATGGACAGCCAACAGCTACGGATAAGCCCGGTTCAAGCAATAATGGTAATGGCGGCAAGGGCTCTGGCACAGGAAAAGCAGAGCAGACTGAGGATGGTATGGTCGTTATTGCCAAACCAGAGGATATCGCGGTGCTTGTGAATAAGCAGCACAAGCTTCCGGAGGAATACAATCCCACGGATTTAGTTTATCCAGACGTTCGGTTTATATTTGCTGAGAAAATTGAAAAACGCATGATGAGACAGGAAGCAGCTACAGCGCTTGAGAAGCTGTTTGCAGCCGCTGAGGATGACAACATCCAATTGGCTGGTGTATCGGCTTATCGCTCGCATAAGACGCAAACAACGCTCTTTGATCGCTATGTGAAGAGGGATGGACTCGAAAAGGCAAGAACCTATAGCGCTTTTCCGGGAACAAGCGAGCATGAAACGGGACTGGCGATCGATGTGTCGGGTAGTGACGGCAAGTGTGCGGCTGCCGATTGTTTTGCAGATACAAAGGAAGCGCAGTGGCTTGAGAAGTATGCGCATGAGTACGGATTTATTATTCGTTACTTGGAAGGCAAAGAAAAGATTACAGGCTATCAATATGAGCCTTGGCATTTGCGGTATGTAGGTGTGGACGTGGCTACTGAGATGGCGAAGAGCGGAGAAGTGCTGGAAGAGTATTTTGACGCGGTTCCTGTCACAAAATAAGAAGCAATAGCGCAGCGCAAGCTGTATTCGGACAAGCCTTATTGTTCATGAAGGATAGTCGCTTGCGCTGCTTACTATTGGTAATGCCCTTCGTTAGATCTTTGCTTCAAACGTTTTGCAATCTGTTTCTTCGGAGTTGCTGGCTTGCTTGCCGCGATTGCTGACCACATAAATAGAAGAGGCGCCGCAGTGATTACCTGCTGCCCAGAACTTGCATGAATTCACTTCGCACAGTACATCCTTAGCCATTGACAATTCACCTCCTCTCTATATAGGATGGACAAACGATATATCGTTTTATACTCAGGAAGGATGGATAGATATGGGAGTTAAGCTTTATTTTAATCATGACGCCGGTGTAGACGACCTGGTATCGCTTTTTCTTCTTTTGCAAATGAAAGATGTTGAACTGCTTGGGGTTTCCGTTATTCCAGCCGACGGCTATTTGGAGCCTGGCATCAAAGCCAGCAGCAAAATCATTGACCGCTTTGGCGACCCTGTCAAAAATAAATCACTTGAAGTGGCTAGATCAAATTCACGCGGTGTAAACCCATTCCCTGCTGAATGGCGTATGCATACGTTTTTTGTGGACGCGCTGCCTATTTTGAATGAATCAGGAACGATTAACACGAAAGTATCTGCGCTGCCAGCGCATCAACATATGATTGAACAGCTTCGCAAATCGGATGAGAAGGTGACATTGCTGTTTACAGGTCCGCTTACGGACCTAGCAAGAGCGCTGGATGAAGCTCCGGATGTGGAAGCGAAGATTGAGAAGCTTGTATGGATGGGCGGCACGTTTAATGAGAAGGGCAATGTTCAAGAGCCTGAGCATGACGGAACCGCAGAATGGAATGCTTTCTGGGACCCTGAATCTATGCACCGCGTATGGGCAAGCAGCATTCCGATTTTGCTTGTTGCGCTTGAGAGCACGAACAAAGTACCTCTTACGATGGATGTACGCAACCGCTGGGCATCGCTTCGCAAGCATGAAGGACTAGATTTTGTCGGTCAATGTTATGCTGCATGTCCTCCACTTGTTTATATGGAGACGAACTCGACATATTATTTGTGGGATGTGCTTACGACAGCTGTTGTCGGCAATCCGGATCTTGTGGAAATTAAGACGGTACACAGCGGCGTGATTAAGGATGGACCTAGCCAAGGCCGTACGGTGGAAGTGGAAGGCGGTCGCCCGGTCAGCCTTGTCTATGATGTTGATCCTGTTCGATTCTTCGATTATATTACTGACCTTTCTGCAAGTGCGGTTAGCTACAATGTTAAGCATGACTAAACCATAACAAAAAGCGCAGCTTCGAATGAGTTACACTCATCCAAAGCTGCGCTTTTTTTAAAATATAAGAAAGTATATTATTTTCTCATACTTATTATATTTCACCGTCTAAGCTGCTTCAGCGCCAGAAGGACGCCGAAGGCGTTTTAGCTTGTTTAATCCATTTCATAAATCGAACCTGATTTGCTGGCATAAAGCTCGGCGTACACCTTCTCGGCGTAAGCATCGGTCATACCCGAAATATAATCCGCAACAAATCGCGGCCAGCTCCATTTGTTCTTATGGATCTCGTAATTTTCTATCCAGTCTGGCGGAATGATAAGGCGACCAGATTCTTGAACCTTGAAGCTGTCCCATAACCGTCTTATCATAATTTCACTGCGCATTTGCAAGCGCTGAACACGGAAATCCTTAATGAGTGTTACCCATGCAAGCTTCTTCAAAATCTCCATCGTGCGGAGCAACTCGATATCCTGTTGTCCATTGTTGACGAACGTGACCTTTTTCCAGCTGCGCGATGTATCGTCTATAATGCCGACTTTGCCTGCAAACAAGCTGACCCAGCGCGCTTTCATCTCCCGCCTTGTGCGCGAGGCTTCGCGATCACAGCTTGCATACAGCTCCTGCCACTGCTCGAAATAGGAGACGAGTACACGCTTCACCATCGCAGGGATATCGACCTCTCCCCAGCCGATTCCGGTATTGCCTTTATCCTCGACAATTTCCTGAACAACATGGTCGATAAGTCTGCTGTCTTCAAAGAAAGTGCGGTTCATTTGAATTTTACCTGCACGTATGCCGTCTTCGATGTCATGTGTGGAATAAGCGATATCATCACATAAATCCATGAGCTGTGCTTCCAATGTTGAGCAGCCTTCTGGGATTTTCCATAAATGGCGAAGCTGTTCAATCTCTCCCCACTCTGTGCTGTAAAGCCCTTTTAGACGGCCAGGCTCACTGAGACTAAAAGGGTATTTATTAATAGCAAGCAAGACAGCTGCAGTTAAATCAAGGCCGCTCCCGCTTCCTGCCCTTTTCTCTAAAAACATCAATATTCGAAAATTTTGCGCATTGCCCTCGTATGGTATGCCATACTCCTCCATGAGCAAATGGTTGAGCACTTCTTCACCTTTATGTCCAAAAGGGGGATGACCCAAATCATGCGCGATCGCGGCAATCTCGACGACGGCGGGATCTAATATGAGCCCCGGATGCTCCTTGCGCGCAAGGAAATCATATTGTTTGCCTAACTTGCGAGCAACCTCGCGTGCAATCTGCGACACTTCGAGAGAGTGGGTTAGCCTTGTTCTATAGTAATCGCCCGTACCTGCGCCAAATACTTGTGATTTACCTTGCAGGCGGCGAAAGGCGGGAGATTGAATGAGTCTCGCATAATCTCGTTCATACTCATCTCGCTCCTCGCTTAAAGTACCGAGCGCTTTCTCGTCCAATCTAAGCTTGCGTATGTCCATCGTAAGTCCTCCAGTGCCGTTTATGCGGGTATTATTGAAATATATTAGCTCATCTAGTACATGTTGTAGATAGGTTTTTTTACGTCTTAAATTAGGAAAAATGCTTTGTTGCTTGAATTGTAGCATATAATGAGGCTTGAACATACACCGTGCTTGGAGTATGATCGCATTAGCTTTAACATAAAACTGAGGTGCTATAATACGGATGGTCATAATGCAAAATGCATCTGCAATTATTATGCTGCTAAACATTTTTTTGGCGATTACGGTTATCTTTCTAGAGAGGCGCAGCGCAAGTACAACTTGGGCATGGCTGATGATTCTTTTTTTCATCCCCGTTTTCGGCTTTGTTTTGTATTTAATATTAGGGCAGAAGGTACGTAAAAGAAAGCTGTATAAGCTGCTGGGCGATAGTCAGCGCATTATCGAGCATACGGTCGAGAGGCAAATGCGCCAGCTGCGAGAAGATGAAATTGTATATAATGATCCTGCGATGCGAAGTTATCAAGACATGATCTATATGAGTCTGAAAACGAGCTATGCGGTATATACGAGCAATAATGCGGTTGAGATCTACACGGAGGGCAATCAGAAGTTTGATGCTCTGCTTAAGGATATAGAATCAGCCCAGCATCATATTCATCTCGTTTATTATATCGTCCGAGACGATGAGCTTGGCAGAAGATTGGTTAAGGCGCTGGCAGCGAAAGCGGCAGAGGGCGTAGAAGTCAAGTTTTTGTACGATCATATAGGAAGCTCAAGCTTGCCGAAGCGTTATTTTGCGGAGTTGATTGCAGCAGGCGGCAGGGAAGCGGCGTTTTTCCCATCGCGAATTCCTTATTTGAATTTAAAAATCAATTATCGCAATCATCGCAAGCTCGTTATCGTTGACGGGCAAGTCGGTTATATTGGCGGCTTCAACATCGGTGATGAATATTTAGGATTAAACGAGCATTTCGGCGAATGGCGGGATACACATCTTAGAGTTCGCGGCAATGCCGTGCTGCAGATGCAGGCGCAGTTTCTGATGGATTGGAATTTAGCGGCTTCCGGTCGTATTGAGCTTAACGAGCTGTATTTCCCAATTATGAGCGATGATACGGGAACGATTGGCATGCAGCTTGTAGCGAGTGGCCCGGATACGCAATATCAGCAAATTAAAAATGGCTATATCAAAATGATTTATTCAGCTCGGAAAACAATCAGCTTGCAAACGCCATATTTTGTACCGGATGAAAGCTTGATGACCGCGCTGAAGATCGCTGCATTGTCCGGGGTAGATGTACGTATTATGCTGCCGAGCAAGCCGGATCATTTCTTTGTATACTGGGCAACTCATTCTTATTTGGGAGAGCTTCTCGCAGGCGGAGTGAAATGTTATATGTACGAGAAAGGGTTTCTTCATGCAAAAACGCTTGTCATCGACGGCAAGGTGGCGTCCGTTGGAACAGCCAATGTCGATATTCGCAGCTTTAAGCTTAATTTCGAGATGAATGCGTTTATCTATGATACGCAGACATCGGCGAAGCTGCAACGCATTTTTGAAGATGATGTCAAACATTGCACGCAGTTAACGGAACAAGTTTATGCTAATCGTCCAATCATCAATCGATTGAAAGAATCGATTTCCAGGCTGCTTAGTCCAATATTATAGACGCGACATCAGTCAAATTCAATAGACGCAAATCAGTCCAATCCTATAGACGCAAATAAGAAGGGCTTCTGCTTATCTAAGATAACCAGAAGCCCTTCACGTGCTTGGTAGAGAACTATTCAATTTATTCTAACGCTCCAATCCGCTGTTTGCCTCTTCTTCGTCCTTTCGAATTTGTTACAAACCCTATCGACTTCGATCCTAATTTTATTGACCTCGATCAACTTCCTTTCGATTTGTTTCAAATCCTTGTTGCTTGTAAGTACTTCTCATCCAAATGGTCGACTACATCCGTCTTCGCTATTGTCCCAGCATGTCCGGCAGTGATTGAATGCTCCTTCCCGAGATTATGAGACATGCATCGCTAACCTACTTCAATGGGCTATCCCCTCTCGTTTAAGATAGGCTTAGTATACACCTTTATTTGAATTTTGTAAATATTCAGATTATTTAATTCGACAAAAAATTTTGAGTTGTTTTTTAGGTGTGATTTTGCGTGTGAGGTGGGGAGGGCTTTCATCTTAAAGTAGTATATTCTGCAGCTACTGGTTATGGTGAATAGAATTAGGCGGGATGGTGGCGGGTGTAGAAATGGTTGCTTTTATTGAATGAAGGTCATGCGGGAATATGAAGGATCGGAGTAATGGAGGATGGAGCACGGGATGATGGATTGTAATGGACGTAGAAGTTGAAGTATTGGTGAATGGAGCTCGGGTAGAAGTTTGAGTAACGGTGACGGGATGCTGACTGGATTGCGATAGACGTAAAAGTGGAAGTATTGGTATTCGAAACTTAAGAATTACAGTCTGGATGGTGATGGACGCAAAGTTGCTGTTGAGATGTATCAAGTTCAGGCTGAACACTGGCGGGTAATAGTAGTAATCAAAGTTTTGTTACGAGTAGAGCTCAAGTTGTTTTGTAACGGGTGTAGAAGCCGAAGTTAATGATGAACTGTGTTCATGCTTGCCTCTAACGAACTTAGAAGTCGCTATTATTATGATTTAGGCATAATCTGAATTCTAACGAACTTAGAGAGCGCTATATGCTCAAAAATGAGTTAAATCATTGATATTGGAGGCTAATAGGGTTATCTGGGTTCGTTATGTTTGCAAGTGTGTGGAATTGAAGCAAATAAGACTTCTGGGGTTCGTTACAACTTTTTGCGAGGCGCTTTAGCAGAGTTCGTGTGGCTTCTGTGTGAAGTTAATGAGTTTCCATATTGATTCGTCAAGTATTGGTTGTGGCTTTGAGCCGCCTTTTGGAATAAGGGGGATAAAGGAAAGCCTGTGAGGTTGACCGTATTCGACCTTCAATTTATACTTAGTCTAAAATCAGTAGTAAAAGGAATGATCTTTTTATGAATAAAATTAACTTAACGATACAGCGCAAGGCCATCTTTGAAGTTGTGCAGCAAGCCCATGATCACCCGACGGCGGCCGATGTCATTGAACGGCTTCGGGGCAAAGGCTTCAACTTCGCTTACGGCACCGTGTACAACTCATTGCGTTATTTGACAGACGTGGGTCTCATTAGAGAATTGAAGCTTGGAGAAACGGTTAGCCGCTATGATGCTCGGACGGATGAACATCAGCATATTGTATGCACTGTATGCGGGCGTGTGGATGAAGTATTGACCGACTTGCCGAGTGAGTGGATGGAGAAGGTGGCTTTGGAGACGAAATACAAGATCGAGCATGTGCAAGTTGTATTAGAGGGGGTTTGTGATCAATGCGCGACGAAACAACCACAATGAACAACGATTTTATGAACGAGGGCATGCCACTCGACCAGAGTGCTGCCGCAGCCGCTGGCTATTCAGAGGAAGAGCTGCTGCAAAACGGGATGCTTTGCTCGATCACGAAGCGGGTCATGATTATTAGTCCGTTTCCAGAGAGGGTCAAAAGCCTGCTCGTCGCGCTTTCATCCGAATGTTTTGATGTGTTTTCACTGCATGATTTCAATAAAAGCATGCTCCAAAGCTTGCAGCCGGAGCTGCTCGTATTTGATGCAATCCCTGTAGCTCAAGCTGCCACGAGCCATACGCTGCAAGCAGGTGCAGAACTGGTGGAAGCAGCTGAACTGCATGCGGTTCCTGTCCTCATTTTAATGGATCAAAAATCGTATGAGAGCCGTGAGACTTTTGCCCTCGGCGCATCTGAGCTGCTGGTCTGGCCAGCTAAACCTGAGCAAGCGATAAAACAAATCAATCGTATGCTTCTGAATAAACCAGCAGCAGCTGCGAAAGCGGATAGCGATATTCGTGTGTTTAAGGATATTGCAGTTGATCTCAAAAAAATGACCGTTGATCGGGCGGGGCAGCGAATTGAGCTTACCAAGACGGAATATGATTTACTTCTGCATTTCATGACATCGGACGGCTCCGTTCTAACGCGTGAATCTTTGCTCGATACCGTTTGGGGGCTGCATTTCTATGGAGGCAGCAACTTGGTGGATGCTCATATTAAGAGCTTGCGCAAAAAACTAAAGGACAGCGCCGTAGCGCCAAAATATATAGTTACCGTGCGTGGTGTAGGCTACCGGATAGCGGATATTCGTGACTAAGGGGTAAGTGCATCATTTTAGGTAATGAATTTCACCAGCATGTTGTGGTTCATGAAATATTCATTTTTCATTCATTAGGCTTTCATGACAGTTGACCGTTGATTCGATAAGATTGTTTTATGAATTTAGATCAAGTCTAAATATATAAAATGATTGATGAGGTGCTATCATGGAAAACTATATGACAACGAACCAAGGCACGCCGGTTGGCGATAATCAAAACTCGCGCACAGCGGGGCAGCGTGGACCAACACTAATAGAGGATTACCATTTGCTTGAGAAGCTTGCGCATTTTGATCGGGAGCGTATTCCAGAGCGTGTCGTGCATGCCCGGGGAGCAGGCGCACATGGAGTATTTCGTACGGAAGTTAGTATGAAGGATCATACGAAGGCTCTTTTTATGCAGGAGCCGGGATCAGAGACGCCTGTATTTGTACGCTTTTCAACGGTCATTAACGGAACAGGTTCGCCGGAGACGGCGCGCGACCCACGCGGCTTTGCGGTAAAGTTTTATACGCAGGAAGGTAACTATGATCTTGTTGGAAACCATTTGCCGGTATTTTTCATTCGAGATGCGATGAAATTTCCTGATATGGTGCATTCCCTCAAGCCGGCGCCAAATACGAATGTCCAAGAGCCTGCGCGCTACTGGGATTTCATGACGCTCTCCCCAGAATCGACGCATATGCTCACCTGGTTGTTCTCCGATGACGGAACGCCTGCTACTTATCGTGAAATGGACGGATTCGGCGTTCATGCCTTCAAATGGATTAATGATGATGGTAAGCCGACCTATGTTAAATACCATTGGAAGTCGCTGCAAGGAGTACGAAACTTTACAGCAGCGGAAGCTAGCGTGATGCAAGGCAAAGACTTTAACCATGCGACACGTGATTTACATGATGCAATTGAACTCGGCAACTTCCCAGAATGGGAGCTTCATGTGCAGCTTATGCCTGTCGATCATGTGGAACGGTATGCGTTTGATCCACTAGATCCAACGAAGGTGTGGCCGGAGGATATGTATCCGTTGCAAAAGGTAGGCACGATGACATTGAATCGCAATCCAGTAAATTACTTTGCAGAGGTTGAGCAATCGGCTTTCTCGCCAAGCACACTTGTTCCAGGAATCGAGCCATCGGAGGATAAATTGCTGCAAGGCCGATTGTTCTCTTATCCGGATACTCAGCGCTACCGCCTTGGAGCGAACTACCTGCATATTCCGGTAAATTGCCCGTATGCACCTGTTCGCAACTATCAACGAGATGGTGCAATGACAATGCATGCAAATCCTTCTCCAGTGAATTACGAACCTAATAGCTCATCAGAGAGTCCAAAGGAAGCAAAGGCTTATGCTGATTCTTACGCACCTCCTCAGGGACAGGCTGGCCGCCAAAAAATCGATAAAACTGACGATTTCACTCAAGCGGGCGAGCGCTATCGCTCACTGCCTGAAGATCAACAAGCAAACCTAATCGCCAATTTGACGGGTGAGCTAGAGCAAACTAATGATGATATAAGACTCCGCGCCATCTGCAACTTCTTCCGGGCTGATCGCGAATTAGGCATGAAGCTTTCGCAAGCGCTGGGCGTTGATATCCGCAAGTTTGTACCTCAGAGTTAATTCAGAAGCAAACGGGAATATGATGACAGAAGCACGCTGAATATGCGTGTTTCTGGGTTTCCCATCTACATATTCTTAAATGCACTAGAAGCCATGAGCAAGCTTAAAAGCAACCTCCAGCTGTGAGAAACCACAATTGGTCAAACCAAACTTTAAAAGATATCCCGTTCAAGACGAACGATTTAACCAAGAATGAAGAAACTTTTAACCACCCAGTACTCTACTCAACAATCTACGAACTATTGAACCGACGTATCGACGAACCCAAGAACCAATGAAACACGAACCCACGAACCCACGAACCCGCGAATTGATGTATCGATCAACCCGCGAACTGATGAACCGTTGTATCGAGGAACCTACGAACCTACGAACTGATGAACCGTTGTATCGAGGAACCTACGAACCTACGAACCCACGAACTGATGAACCGACGAATCCACCAAACAAACTAACCCATTTTTTCAATATCAACTAACACTAACAGGAAAACTTCCATCTAATTTTACTAATTCGGCTGATTTTGCTCACTTAGAAGGAATATCTCCCGTTAATTTGATGGATATTAGCAAATTCCGCTGAAATGGACTGAATTAACAGGAGAAATTCCTCTTAAATTAATATTTTCCGTAAAAAAGTGTGAATTAGCGGTAGAAATTCCAGTTAAGCTGCTTTTCTTTGAGGAGACAAGTTATGGAGGCAAGTAAGTTACATTTCTTATGCGAAGGATACGTTCATTTTAACCAAATCACTCAACATCAATTAACACTAACAGGAAAACCTCCATCTAATTTTACTAATTCGGCTGATTTTAGTCATTTAGAAGGAAAACCTCCCGTTAATTTGATGGATATTAGCAAAGTCCGCTGAAATGGACTGAATTAACAGGAGAAATTCCTGTTAAATTAATATTTTCCGTAAAAAAGTGTGAATTAGCGGTAGAAATTCCAGTTAAGCTACTTTTCTTTGAGGAGACAAGTTGAGGAAGCAATTTAGTTGCGTTTCATGCAAACTGATCGTTTTTATGAGGTGGATAAGGTTGGACTTTCAGGCAACGGATAAGTTTGATATAACGCTAAAAAGAATGCAAGAACAACACTATTCTTATGATTCCAGATGCCTTATAATCAAAGACAAGAGACGAAGAACGTCCCGTTACCACTCACTCTAGAGTGAGTGGTAACGGGACGTTTTCTATTTTCCAGAGGGGATGATTGAAGGTGACTTATGAGGAGGCGCATCGCTCATTTATTCAATACCATGTAGATAAAAGGTCAGGGGAACGTCGCGGAAGGCTGGAAAGAGGGCATGGACATGCGGAATCCAAATTTTTGTGTAATGTCTGGTGGCCTTTGTGTGGAGATTTTCGAAACCTGCATCCTGAGTATGAAGTATTGGATTGGCGCGGCAGATCCTATTTTGCAGATTTTGCTTGGTTTTCCGGTACCGTAAAGCTCATTATTGAGATCAAAGGATTTGCATCTCATGTTAGAGACATGGATCGACAAAAATATTGTCATGAACTAAACCGCGAAACCTTTTTGCATGCGATGGGTTACCCGGTCATCTCTTTCGCTTATGATGATGTTGAGAAAAACCCTGAGATATGTATGACCATGCTCAAAATGGTGATGAGYAGGTACCAGGCTAGGCGAGCACCAATAACACGAATTCAACTAGCAGAGAAAGAGATCATGCGGCTTGCTGTTCAACAGGCTCGTTTAATCAGGCCAAAGGATGTGGAGCGTCATTTTGGTATTGATCATAAAACAGCAGTAAATTTATTGAAAAAGTTATGCTCAAAAGGAGGRCTTATCCCTCTTTATCGTGGCAATCGACAACGAGTCGTAGGATATGAGCTCGCTCATGACTTTCTTCATTTTCTGGAGTAATGGTTCAATCATAATTGCGACCGGCTTCAACTTCTTACTTACATCGCAGCTTCCAAGAAGCTAGACGAAAATGAGGAACTTTTAGATCAGAAAAAAAGCCTCCATAGACGGTCATAGTCTTAAAAAAATAGCGTATGTTTGCGATGTTTATGGTTTTGAAGTACGATGGAATAAAGAGTAATTTATTGCTGCCTTGTAAAGGATTAAGAGCATTTTCGCGATTATAAAAATAGGGCATCCACACCATGAAAACGGGGGTAATTAGCGGTGCTGCTGTCAACGCAAGCGATTCAAGTTGGTTCCATCGTCATATCAGCTCTTGCCGGTCTTACACTTATTATCCTGCGTATGCGCGCTGGTAAACGGCCGACCTCATTGCGCAAAATCATCATACCGCCGTTAGGCATGGCTACAGGCTTCGTCATGTTTGCCTTTTCCCAGACGCATATCCCATGGTTTTGGGGGTTAGCCGCTTTTTTGACAGGCATGCTGATCTTTGCTTTCCCATTAATCGTCACGACCCGTTTGGAACGCGTGAAGTCGGAAATCTATGTAAGACGATCTAAAGCGTTTGTATTTATTATGCTGACGCTGTTCATAATCAGGCTTTCTCTGCATAGTGTCGTAGAGCAATATATGTCGATTCCGCAAACCGGGGCGGTTTTCTATTTGCTCGCTTTTGGCATGATTCTACCATGGCGTTTGGCTATGATTAGTGATTATATGAGACTGCAAAAAGTAGAAATGTAAGTTGAATGGGGGAGAATGTATGGATTCGAAGCTGACAGAACGAGTGAAGCTGACCCAGAGCAAACTTAGAAGACGAACACTATCTGCGATTTTTCAAGAATTTGATCAAAAAATAATGAAGCTTGAGCGCGGCAAACGTGAAGAAAAGTATCTTAAAATGTCGGAAACGCCATTTTCTTTTTTTCGCGGCAGCGCTTATTTGTTTTATTTTGACGCATCACGAATTTGGTTTCCCTATCATACGCCAGAGGGGCGTCCCACTTGGGTTCAGGGCGATCTGCACTTTGAGAACTTTGGTGCTTTCCGCAATGAGCAAGGTACGCTCGTCTATGATGTGAATGATTTTGACGAAGGTTATCTGGGCTCGTATTTGTATGATTTGATGCGAATGTCGGTAAGTATAGCGCTCGTCGGCAGGCTTAAAGGACAAACCCATGCTAATCAGATTAGCGCGATTGAAGCTTATCTGCAGGCCTATTCCAAGCAGATGCGACGATTCGCAAAGGGCAAGGATGATCCTGGCACCTATGTGATTGATATTGAGCGTGCGGAAGGTCCCGTCAAGAAGCTGCTCAAAAAACTGCAAAAACGCAAGGATCAGCACTTCCTTGAAAAGGTTACTGCGCTCGTACAGGAGCATAGGCAGTTTGCAACGACAGATGAAATTGTATCTCCGACTGACGAAGAACGTGAGGCTTTATTGCAAGCATGGCCGATGTATTTAGATACCGTCAAAGCCGATGACTCAGAAGAATTGCGTCATTTTCAGGTGAAGGATATTGCAGTGAAGCATGGCTCGGGAACAGCATCTATTGGGCTCGATAGATACTATGTACTGATTGAAGCAGGCGAAGATGCACAAGGCGAGGACGATATCGTGCTTGAGGTAAAGGAAGTGCGCGTTCCGGTTCCAGCTTATTTTATGCCTTATGATGAGACATTTTGGTCTATGTTTGAGCATCAGGGACAGCGCGTAACCATGACTCAGAGAGCGATGCACCATGAGGCAGACCCGTATCTTGGATGGCTATCCATTGGAGAGCGGCAGTTTTATGTGCGTGAGCGATCACCCTATAAGAAGCGGCTTAAGCTAGAAGCGCTTGATACGGCTGGWGATTTGCTGTCGGTTACGACAAGCATGGGCAGGCTGACCGCAAAAATGCACGCGAGGGCGGATGCCGATGTAGCGCAAGGTATTCTTGCGTATCACAGTGAGATTGAGATTGTGAAGGCGATGGGCAATGACGAGGATGCTTTTTGCACGTCAATTGCCAATTGGGCGCTTTCCTACGCAGATCAAGTGGAACAGGATTATGCTTTGTTCACGGAATGGCTGGGCAGTAGAAAGAAGCAATCGCAATTATAAATAATGGGACTGCACCTCGGTGCAGTCTTTTTTTGCGTAGCAGCTATAAAAAAAGGGTTCAGCGCAGTGGATTACATATAGCGACTGGATAATTGGTTTTAGAACCATGCTTCGTTTTTCCTATATAGGCTTTAGGTTTGACATTCATTTGTTCCCCATGGTATTCTATGTAATAATTAAATTGTGTACAATTTAATTTATTATAACTCACATATTTTAGAGGAGGCAACAAACAATGAGCATTTACTCACATGAGCTGCAAAGCATTGATGGTAGACAACAAAGCATGGAACAATATAAAGGTAAGGTGCTAATTGTCGTCAACACAGCAAGCAAATGCGGCTTTACACCACAATACGCGGATTTGCAAAAACTATATGAACAATATAAAGATCAAGGTCTTGAGATTCTTGGTTTTCCAAGCAATCAATTTGGCGAGCAGGAGCCGGGTGCAAACTCTGATGTTCAAAGCTTTTGCCAGTTGAACTACGGTGTGACATTCCCTCTTTTTGAGAAAACCGATGTACGGGACGAAACCGCTCATCCTCTTTTCAAGCAGCTAACGGAAGATGCGCCTTTCCAAGGTTTTGACACAAGCAACCCTAGCGGTAAAATGCTCAATGCTTTCCTCTCGGAGAAGCTGCCTCATTATCTCGAAGGCAACTCAGTCAAATGGAACTTTACTAAATTTCTAATTGACCGTGAAGGCAATGTCGTAAAACGGTTCGAATCGACCGATGAACCTGCCGATATGAAGGCTAATATCGAGCAGCTGCTATAGTGCTCCCTCACTTAAAAATGAAATAGATGCGGCTTCCGGGCGAAAAAAAGCCCATTTAATGGTTGTTTTAGTCGTTTTGTAGGTAAGACTGTTGTCTAATGACGAATAGATTCCGTATATCCAAACATTCTTCGATGTGAAGGACTATGCTTCGACCTTTGGAAGTGAATGCAAAGCTTACTTCTATATACGTGAATCGGATGGTTCATAGAAGTGATAGAGAATAAACTAGCCTCATTACGGACAACGAGATGTGCGAAGCTTAATCAATATGCTATCGCAATGCCGTAAAATCAACGGTTAATTGCTGAGGTTTTGATAGAGTGAACAACGAGCAATAGATGGGTTTTAATTGGGAGAACAACGGATGCAACTGCACGTTCACACACCGTCTATTAAGCAAAATGAGATTGGCCTAACCTCAGTTTAAGAGTTAATTGTTGGGCTTATCATACACTTCATACTGTGCCATTTGATCCTGCAATTCTTATGGAAATATCGTACTTACACTCTATTCAATTAATATAAAACAGAAGTTGAAAATGGATAGAAACGATAAATCGTTTCTGTCCATTTTTTGCTGGTCTTAAATATCTTGAAACTCAATATTTGAGCATTTTTTGATCTCAGATTGAAGTTGTAAATATGCAATAATATTCAGATAAACTATGTACTGAATTAACATATTTCTTTAATATATAAGGATTTATCCATTTCATGTGCGTGTGTAATTCGAAGTTTAAAAAGGTTTATATATACAAAAATAAAAGTTGCTCAGTCCTGTTGACTAGAATCGAATGAATAAATAGAAGCGAAAACGGAGCGGCAATGAGGCAGTGTGAAATATGCTGATTTATGATACCGTTCGTGCCACCATTTTGATGATTGGCGAAGCACAAAGCAACCATCGTCAATACACGTTCCAGCCTGTCGGACTCAGTGTTTTTCAAATGAAACTATACCGGCTCAGACCGTGCGCTTGCAGATATATTTTTTGAAAAAGGTTATACTACCCATCGGAGCAATAGATAAGTCGCAGACAGCTTAGATTACTACAGGAGGAATGGCTTATGAAGGATCAAAAACAAGAAGGAGCCTCGCAAAGCGGGGAAAGCGGTACAGGGGAGCGGTTTACGTCCTCGGGTTTTATTTTGGCAGCAATAGGCAGTGCGGTCGGCCTCGGCAATATGTGGAGGTTCCCGTATATTACAGGTAAATATGGAGGAGCGGCCTTTTTTCTTCTATTTTTTATATGCATGCTGCTAGTAGGACTGCCGGTGCTGCTAGCGGAATTATCAGTAGGTCGAGGCGGCCGCGGCAATGCGTCCTCTTCGTTCACTCGGCTGGGCGCGCATAAGCTGTGGAGCGGCTTCGGCGTTATTATCATTTTGGGAGCGTTCGTTATATTGTCGTTCTATGCGATAGTCGCAGGCTGGACTTTGCATTATGCGATGTTGTCTTTTTCAGGGCAGCTGTTTGAAAATAATGATTTTGCGCAGCAGTTCAGTGATCTTAATGGAAGCTGGATGCCGGTATTCTGGCAATTCATCGTCTTGCTGCTAACGGGTCTCATCATTATTCGAGGTGTATCGGCAGGTATTGAAAAGGTTAATAAAATTTTTATTCCAGGGCTGCTTATACTGCTCATTGTACTTTGTGTGCGTGTAATGTTTCTGGATGGAGCCGGCGAAGGCGCAGCCTTTTTTCTAAAGCCTGACTTTAGCAAGCTGACAGCGGAGTCTGCATTCGTAGCGCTTGGCCATGCCTTCCTATCCCTTTCCCTTGGCATGGGTACCATTATTACTTATGGGGCGTACGTGGATAAACGGCAGTCGCTTTCTCTAGCAACAGCAGCAGTAGGTACAGGCAATATTGTTTATGCACTTCTTGCAGGACTGATTATTTTCCCTACTACCTTCGCATTTGGACTCGAGGCTTCGCAAGGCCCTGGTCTCGTATTCGTAGCCTTGCCTGCAGCATTCTCAGCTATGCCGTTAGGGTGGCTGTTTGGAGGGCTGTTCTTCGTAATGATCGCCTTTGCATCGCTTACTTCAACCATCTCACTGCTTGAGGTGCCGGTTGCTTTCGTTCGCGAGAAATTTGGCTGGAGCCGGAGCTTTTCAGTTATTTTGTTATCCATTCTTTGCTTCGTTATTGGGGTGCCATCGGCTTTATCGCTTGGTGACAAAATACCTTGGCTTACGTTTGGCGGGAAGTCGTTTTTTGACTGGGTTGATTTTGTATGCACAAACATCGTTCTGCCGCTTGGCGGACTAGTCGTTACTATATTTGTCGGGTATGTATGGAAAGGCGGAGCTAAGGAGTCAGGCTTGTCTGCATGGTGGGTGCGAGTATGGTTATTCATGCTGCGTTATGTGGCACCTATTCTGGTATTGCTCGTATTTCTTTATTCTTCCGGCATTATTTCGTTCTAGTCCTCTGGATTGCTATTCTCGGGAGCGTGCTCTGAAAGTGGCTGATACATACTAAGTATTATAATTTGACGGGAATTTGTGTATTATAAGAGGATAAATATTTTCCGTGGGAAAGGTTGGTCGCAGATGGAGAATGCAGTAGATAACAAGTCCTCATCCTCGAATTTTATAAAAAGCATCGTAGTCGAAGATTTGAAGAGCGGCCAAGTGAAAGAAATCGTCACTCGTTTTCCGCCAGAGCCAAATGGCTATTTGCATATTGGACATGCCAAGTCGATTTGCTTGAACTTTGAGCTGGCTGATGAATTCAAGGGCAAGACAAACTTGCGTTTTGACGATACGAATCCGTTAAAAGAAGATACTGAGTATGTAGAGTCCATCCAAGAGGATGTTCGCTGGCTTGGCTTCGAATGGGACGACCTTCGCTTTGCTTCCGATTATTTTGAAGAGCTTTACAACCGTGCGGTGTTTCTTATTCAAAAGGGCAAAGCATATGTATGTGATCTGACAGCTGAGCAAATGCGCGAATATCGCGGCACGTTGACTGAGCCTGGCAAGGAAAGCCCGTATCGGAACCGTACAGTAGAGGAAAACCTTGATTTGTTCGCACGCATGCGCGCAGGCGAATTTAAGGACGGCGAAAAGGTGCTGCGCGCAAAAATTGATATGGCTTCACCGAACATCACATTGCGTGATCCTGTGCTGTATCGCATTGCGCATACGCATCATCACCGCACGGGAGATGCTTGGTGCATCTATCCGATGTATGACTATGCTCACCCGCTAAGCGATGCCATTGAAGGCATCACGCACTCGATCTGTACGCTGGAATTTGAGGACCACCGTCCACTCTATGATTGGACGATAGCTGAATGTGAGATGGCTTCCACACCGCATCAATATGAATTTGCCCGCCTGAACGTAACGAACACCGTTATGAGCAAGCGCAAGCTGAAGCAATTGGTGGATGAAGGGGCTGTAGACGGCTGGGATGATCCGCGTATGCCAACGATCAGCGGTTTGCGCCGCAAAGGCTATACACCGGAATCGCTGCGTGCTTTCTGCCGTGAGATCGGTGTATCGAAGAGCAACAGCCTAGTGGATGAGCGCAACCTGGAGCATTTTATAAGAGAAGACCTGAAGCTGAAGGCGCTTCGTACGATGGCTGTATTGCGTCCGCTTAAAGTGGTCATTACAAACTATCCAGAAGGTCAAACCGAGCTGCTTGATGCCGAAAATAATGCGGAAAACGAAGAGATGGGAATCCGTCAAATTCCGTTTTCGCGTGAGCTATACATTGAACAGGATGATTTCATGGAAAATCCTCCGAACAAATATTTCCGTCTGTTCCCTGGCAATGAAGTGCGTCTAAAACATGCTTACTTCATTACATGCCAAGAGGCGATCAAGGATGCAGAGGGCAATGTGATTGAGCTGCGCTGTACCTATGACGTGAAGACGAAGAGCGGATCCGGCTTTAATGAACGTAAAGTGAAAGGCACCATCCACTGGATTGAAGCTTCTCAGGCGATAGCTGCTGAGTTCCGTTTGTTTGAACCGCTCATTACGAGCGAAGCGGAAGATGAAGGCAAACCTTTCATGGAATGCATCAACCCGAATTCACTTGAAGTATTGCAAGGCTTTGTTGAGCCTAATATGAAAGATGCAGTCGGCGGCGATAAATTCCAATTTTTCCGTCACGGCTACTTTAATGTAGATCCGAAGGATACAACAAGTGAGAAGCTTGCCTTCAACCGAATCGTTTCATTAAAGAGCTCGTTCGATCCGTCCAAGGCGTAAACCCGTCAAAAATAATACAAGCCTGCCTTGCCTGAGTGCTTGGCAGGCTTTCTTTCTGTTTAGAGGGGGATGAGAAGATGGCGAAGCATAATATTTATGGCTTAATACTAGCTGGAGGCTTAAGCACGAGAATGGGAGCCGACAAAGCGCTGCTGCTTATTGAAGGCAAACCGCTACTATATCGTCTCGTACAACAGCTAACAGAGCTTGTGCAGCATGTAGTTGTTTCAGTAGGATCGCCTGAGCGTGAAGAGCTTTATCGTAAAAGTCTTGAAGATTTAGGAGGAACGGTAAGCTTCGTGACAGATCATTACCCAGAATGCGGGCCGTTATCGGGAATGCACGCGGGCTTGTCCATGATTGCAGAGGGTTACGTATTTGTTATGGCGTGTGATATGCCGCAATTGTCCGAAGGATTGCTGGCTGAGCTAATGACTCATGTGGAAAAAGGGGTAGACGTAATCCATGCGTCTGACCAGCCTTTCCATGCTCTCTATCATGCTAGCATTGCCATTCAAATAGAAGAAGCGCTACAGGATCAAGATTATCGTCTCATGGGTCTATTGCGCCGGCTTCAAACCATCGAGGTTTCTCAGTTAGAGCAGCACGGTGTATCTGTTTTTACGAATCTCAACACGCCTGAAGATTATAACAAGTATAGGGAGGGACAAGGGGACTGAAGAAGCTCGCCCTTTATAGGCGGAATTAGACGGAATCTACCATGCAGCATAGATGCTTAAACATTCAGCGATGTGATATAATTTGTCAAAGTTGTAATAGGCCTATTTAAAGCAGCATCCATCTAGACGTAGAAGGGTAAGAGGTGGCAGGTATGACCAAAGAACTCAAATATGAAATTATCGATGCGCAGCTAAGTGATCTAGGGCGTATTGTTGATATTTATAATTCAACAATTGCAAGCAGAATGGTGACGGCTGATCTTGAGCCAGCTACTGTAGCTAGCAAAAAAGCGTGGTTTGATGACCATTCTCCTGATTTCAGGCCGCTATGGGTATTAACGATTGAAGGGGAAATCGCAGCTTGGTTTAGTTTCCAATCGTTTTATGGCAGGCCGGCTTACAATGCGACTGCCGAGATAAGCATTTATATAGCGGAAGAATACCGTAAGCTTGGTCTTGGAACGGTACTGATTCAGAAAGCGATTGAGGCAAGTCCGGGCTTGGGGATAAATACGCTGCTTGGTTTTGTATTTGGACATAATGAGCCGAGCCTCGCTCTGCTTCGTAAGTTTGGATTTGAGGTTTGGGGTCATTTGCCTAAGGTAGCGGTACTGGACGGTGTAGAAAGAGATCTGGTGATCTCGGGGAGGCGTATATGAAGCGAACGCTTGTGATTAGTGATATTCATGGATGTTATACACCTTTTAATGATTTGCTTGAACGTATGAATTATTGTCCCGGTGAGGATCAGCTTATGCTGCTTGGTGATTTCGTTGATCGGGGGCCGCAAAGCAGAGAAGTGGTAGAGCAGGTCATCGGCTTAGTCCAAAAGGATGGAGCAATTGCCATTCAAGGCAATCACGACGAGAGGCTCGTTGATGTTATGCTGGAGCGAAGCGAGCAGGCGCTGCTTAAGTTTACCGGCCATGGCGGCAGGCAAACCGCAGAGAGCTATGCTGGCATTAAGCAAGGTCCGATTGAGTATGTTATCGATCAAGCTAAAATGGCTGTTCAGGAGCGTTACGCGCATCATATGACTTTTCTGGACAACCTGCCCTATTATCATGAGGATGAACACTTTATATATGTACATGCGGGTCTTAATCCGAATTACTTGAATTGGAAAGAGCAGCCTGCTAGAGATTTTCTTTACATAAAACAACCATTCCTTGAGAGGCCGACCAATGTAGAAAAAACGGTTATTTTCGGCCATACAAAAACCATCGATATTCATGGAAAACCAGATGTTTGGTTTGGCGCAGGGAAGATTGGCGTTGACGGAGGATGTGCAACAGGACATCAGCTTAACGGACTAGCGATTACAGGAGCGGCAGAGTTTAACGTGTATTCTGTCCCTTGGAGATTGTAAGGGATGCGCGGGTATTCGAAAGCCATATTCAAAAGCTCTCTGCTGAATATGTTGATTACCGTAATTGCTTTGTTCTACACCTTGATCATGTGCTGGCTTTTATTTCATCGTGGCCGTTATTTTGGCGAGGGGTATAACTATAATTTGGTACCGCTTTATACGATAAAAAAATATATCATCCATTATGATCATTTCAATCCTGACATTTGGTTCAAAAACTTATTCGGAAACATTGTCTTGTTCATACCGATCGGCATATTCCTGCCCTTATTAAATAAGAAGTACTTGAAAGTATTTAGACTGACAATGGTCACGATTATGTTGATTACAGCCGTTGAGCTTACTCAAATGTTGACGCGGGTGGGCAGCTTCGACATTGACGATATTATTCTTAATACGTTTGGCGCGCTGCTTGGACTGCTGATGACTAGGCTTGTCGTTCGTCGGACTCTGTAATTAACAAATCCTTTAATGTTAAAATAATTGAAAAGAAGCGATAGAAATATCGATTACGAAAGGAAGAAATGTCATTGAGTAAATTTTGGAGTCCGCTTACTGCTTCACTGGTGCCGTATGTCCCAGGCGAGCAGCCTAAGGATAAGACGTATATCAAACTGAATACGAATGAGAATCCGTACCCGCCATCTCCGAAGGTAATTGATGCGATCAAAGGAGCAGCTAATGCTGATCTGCGGCTATATCCTGATCCTACTTGCGAGGGGCTCGTGAAAGCAGCTGCCACCTATTACGGATTGCGTTCAGAGCAAGTGTTTGCGGGCAACGGTTCTGATGAAATTTTAGCTTTTGCTTTCGCAGCTTTTTTTGATCCGGCTAAGACGGTACTGTTCCCTGATATTACTTACAGCTTCTACAAGGTGTATGCGAAGTTATATGGCTTGCAAACAGAGCTCATCGCATTGGACGAGCAATTTAACGTTCAAGTCGAAGCTTTCCATTCGGACAACGGTGGTATCATCATACCGAACCCGAATGCGCCAACGGCTCAATTGCTTCCGCTCGAGGATATTCGTACATTGCTTGCAAGCAATCCCGATCAGGTTGTTATCATCGACGAGGCGTACATTGACTTCGGCGGACAATCAGCAGTGGAGCTTATTCACGACTATCCGAATTTGCTTGTCGTTCAAACACTCTCGAAATCCCGTTCGCTCGCTGGCCTTCGCGTTGGTTTTGCTTTTGGCAGCGAGGAGTTGATTGATGGATTGAACCGAATCAAAAATTCATTTAATTCCTATACGATGGATCGGCTTGCTTTGGCAGGCGCCATTGCTGCTCTTGAGGATGACGCTTATTTCCGAGATACGACGGAGAAGGTCATTGCTACACGAGAACGTGTAGCGGAGCAGGTGAAGGAGCTCGGCTTTGCTGCAACAGACTCGAAGGCAAACTTCGTCTTCATTTCGCATAAAACGATAGCAGCTAAGGACATCTTTGTGCAGCTGCGCGATAAGGGCGTGCTGGTCCGGTATTTCGATCAACCTCGAATTAATGAATATTTGCGGGTGAGCATTGGAACGGATGAAGAAATGGATGCCTTTATTCGGGCACTCCAAGAAATCGTAGGCAAGTAATGGAAGTGGTTACGAAGGAGCAATTGTTGTTTCGGCGGTCGATGCGGTTGGTACTAGCTTTAAGTGCCATCTATGCTGCTGTGAGTAATGTGTTTCTATATACAGCTTATTATTATAGCGGGATTGTGGAGCAGAGCTACATCATTTGCATGATTATGATTATTGCGTTCGCTTTGCCGATCGTAAAGTTTTTTCGAAATCAGCATTGGTACTTTCCGATCTTCATATTTTTGTTCTGGATCCCGTTTAGCGTGCTTCTCGCATTTATACTAAGCCAAGTGCTTCCTCTTTCGGACAATACGGTCGATTTTGGACTGCTGCTTGTTTACTGCCTTATTTTGAACGTTATCGTTACGCTGCTTGGCATTACACTCGGCATGATCTTTAATGGAGGATCTACCCTTTGGAAGAAATATAGCCAAGCCTCAAAGCAATAACAATAAAGCCATGTATGATCTCCAATGAAGGGGGAGCATGCATGGCTTTATTTGATGATCGTTATTTTCATCTTGACTAAATGATTATTTCATTTTAAAATTTGTGAAAAACTAACGTTCGTTAGGCAGGGGAACGAAAGCGGATCGGAGGGAATGACATGAGTGCTGAATTAACAACGTCGGAACGTATAAAGCTGGCGGCGCTGACGATGTTTGCAGAATCAGGCTATGAGGGGGCATCCTTGTCTGAAATTGCTAAGGCAGTGGGCATTAAGACGCCGTCCATATATGCACATTATAAATCGAAAGAACAACTGTTCTTGCAGCTCATTCAGGAAATGATTGTTGAAGAGCATAATCAGTTTATAGAGCTTCTTCAAGATATGGATCAGGCGCCGATTAAGGAGCAAGTACATCGACTGTTTACTTTTTTTACCGATCTCACTCATTTAACGACAGGTCAAGCTTTCTTGAAGAAAACGATGCTTGTACCGCCGCGCCATTTGCGCGAACAGCTCAATCAAGATTTATTGCGCTATGAGTATGAGCTGAACAAGGGAATTATTAGCGTGCTGGAAAAGGGAGCGTCGCAAGGGTTGTTTAACCTGGAAGAGACGGAACGGTTAATTGCTACCTTTTATGTATGTGTAGATGGCATCCTTGTTGAGAATCAAATATATGGAAAAGAGCTGCTTGAGAAAAGGAAGCAAATGGTGTGGCAATCATTATGGCAGATTTGGACGATGACAGCGAGAGAGGATTGAAAAAAATGCAATGGGTCTTTTTATTATTAGCGGGGTTTCTTGAGGTAGGCTGGACGTTTGGCCTCAAATATTCGGAGGGCTTTACAGTGCTTGTTCCAAGCATAATAACAGTGGTGCTGCTTGCCATAAGCTTTATGCTGTTTGCCCGCGCAATGCGTACGATTGAGATTGGCGTTGCCTATGCTATGTTTACGGGAATTGGAACAGTAGGCACTGTTCTCGCAGGCATTATTATACTGAATGAGCCGGCTGATTTTTGGCGCTTGTTTTTTATCGCATTGCTTGTAGGGGGCATAGTTGGACTTAAGCTTGTGTCAAATGACAAGCCGGCTCCTGACAAAGCACCAAAGGCTGTAACCAACATAGAACAAGATAAGGTGGGTTCATAAAATGGCATGGGTCTTTTTAATCATATCAGGCTTCGGCGAGGTCGCCGGCGTTACTTTCATGAAGCTCTCTGATGGCTTTAAACGCTGGAAGGGAACGGTAGGGGCGATTGGCGCTGGTTTCGTGAGCTTTTTCTTCTTATCTAAAGCGTTGCAGACGATACCAATTAGTACGGCATATGGGATATGGACCGGAATTGGCTCTATAGGCAGCGTAGTGCTGGGTATGGTGGTTTTTGGAGAGTCGAGAAATTGGCGCAAGATGCTGTTTCTCTCTATGATTATTTCAGGCGTTATCGGGCTGAAAGTAGTAAGTGGAGGCCATTAGGATCAAGTGTGAAGCGAGACCGTGCAAAAGGGCTGTAAAGCTTTTTGGTGCGGTCTTTATTTTTGCAGCTGCTGGTCTTACAATGAAAGGAAAGCATGTATGTAGATAGGGAGAAGAGGAGTACTTACTATGGAGGAGAAGCAGTTGAATACGTTTATAGCTCTTATGGAGCAGTCATTGCTCTCGGAGCTTGTGCTTGATAGCGTTGACCCCACAAATCCAATCCGAGTAGCGGAGACGCCGCACGGTTGGAGACTGCTTGGGGCGGGCAATTACGCCGGCGTATTTACACATCAGGACTACTCGGATATAGCTGTGAAGGTTTATGCGCCAGGCCGCGACGGCTGGGAGAGTGAATGCGAGGTTTACCGGAGAATTGGCACTCATCCTGCTTTTTCAACTTGTTATCATGCCGGAGAATATAAAGGCCATTATTATCTGGTTTTAAAGCGACTAAAGGGAAAGACCTTATATCAGTGCATCATTGATGGAGCAGCAATACCAAAAAAGGCAATAGAAGATATTGATCAAGCGCTGGAGTATGCAAGATCCCGCGGTTTGTTCCCTCATGATGTGCATGGAAAAAATGTAATGATCAAGGATGGACGAGGCATCGTACTTGATATTTCAGATTTTTTGAAGGAAGAGCCTTGCACGATGTGGGATGATTTGAAGAAAGCCTACAATCGTATTTACATGCCTTTTCTATCCAAAAAACCGATTCCGGTTCCCGAATGGGTGCTGAACGGCGTTCGCAAAGGTTATCGTTTTATGAGGAATTCATCCGTAGTGGGACGCTCGTCCTAGGGAAGCAGCACAAGCAGCGGCTGCCCTGCAAGGGTGCCGCTGCTTGGCAAAGCTTTGCCGCACATCTTAATGCTCCTCGTCAAACGCGTCCAGCAGCGTCTTGGCGAGATCGGCATCCTTTTTAAGCACATGAATCCGTTTCAAGGAATTGCCCTCAATGGTGATTTTGGTTTTCAATCCATTAGTTTTGAAATGAGCTTCCAATCGGTCTATGAGCTCCGATCTAGAACCCCCTTCCGTACGAATGACTATCCATCGATTCCAAAATAACGCCATTATGCGTCACCTCCTTAAAGTTTTACATTGTAAAACTAGTGTAGGAAGCCATGTGCCCATTGGATTTGAATGTCTTCTTATACGTTCAAATCAAATAAGGATGCACCTTTCATATTTATTCAGCAGAAGCCTTCAAACATGACAGAAAACCCAAAAAAACATTTGCCTTTAATCCAAAATCTGTTGGGGAATAACGTGATTGCTCCTGCCGTATCCTAAGAAAGCGAGATGGCGACCTGACCTATTGACAAACTTAACTGTAACGGATAAAATTACAGTATAAAGCAGGGAGGCCCTTAAACAGTGAACAGCGAATTTACGATTGCCGTACACAGTCTCGTTTACTTGGCTTATTTACCGGAAAGAATGGCTAGCAGCGATATGATCGCCGAGAATGTCGGCACACATTCTGCTCGTGTTCGCAAGGTAATGGGTGGTTTGCGCCGCAGTGGATATGTGGATACCCGTGAAGGCTCAGGAGGCGGCTATAGGCTGACGATTGATCCGAATGTGGTAACACTTGCCGATATCTATCGCGTGATGGCACAAGGCTCGCTAATTCCGAGCTGGTGCTCGGGCAACCCAGAGATGGATTGTGTTGTTGGGTCGAATATGAATCAAGTGATGTTCGGCATATTTTGTACAGCGGAGAAGCAGCTGGAAAGTCATTTTAGCGCGATTACGATTCAGGATGTGTTGAAGCAAATTCACGCATGCGGTTAGCAAATGATGTTTCATTTAACGGTGAGACGGGTATTCCCTTTATCATACACATTGTTTGGAGAGGATGATTGAAATGGCAGTAGCATTGACGAAAGAAAACTTTAACGAGTCCATTCAAAACGGCGTTTCCCTTGTAGATTTCTGGGCACCTTGGTGTGGACCTTGCAAAATGCAGCTACCAATCGTTGAGGAGCTTTCCGCTGAGCTGGAAGGCCAAGCAGTAATTGCTAAAATTAACGTTGACGAGCAGCCAGAACTTGCTTCACAATTCGGCGTAATGAGTATCCCAACATTGATTTTGTTCAAAGACGGTCAACCCGTTGACAAAATGGTTGGCGTACAATCCAAAGATGCTTTGAAAGCAAAAATTTCCGGCCAAATGTAAGCAACATTTTGTAATAAATAACCGTCTTAATATCGTCTGGTATCAGTGAGCAACTGGTGTCAGGCGATATTTTTTTTCTGGAAACTCTTATTTTCAGTAAGATAATATTGGTATAAAAGGTTCTAATTGTGAATGTAAAATTCGACCTAATTAAGCAAATGTTAAGGAAATAATAAGCGTTTATACCAACCTTATCTGTTGCTTTATACTAATTTAGTTAGTAGAATTAAAAATAATTGTACGCAGCAGCGTACCCTAACTTTGATTTATGGAGTGGTGATGTAGTGAACGCAGTCAGTACGAAAAAGGACAAAACGGTTACCGGAGAGTCCCTGCGGCAAGGTATGACATCTTCAAAAATTTTGATCATTATTCCGGCTTATAATGAAGAGCACAGCATAAGCCATGTGATACATGATGTGAAGACACATTGCCCAACTGCTCATATTCTGGTCATTAATGATGGCTCCAAAGACCGTACACGTGAAGTAGCTGAAGCGAACGGTGCTTCTGTTATTACACTCCCGACCAATTTGGGCATCGGCGGAGCTATGCAGACGGGATATCGTTATGCCCATCGTTATGACTATGATGTTGCCGTTCAAGTGGATGGCGACGGTCAGCATAAGGCGGAGCAGCTTCATTTGATTTTGGACCCCGTGCTTAGCGGGAAAGCGGATTTGGCGATTGGTTCACGTTTTATTGAACAAACCGGCTTCTTGTCCTCTGCAACGCGCAGAGTCGGCATCAAGATTTTATCTACTATTGTTACTGCAATGACACGCAAGCGTGTGCTGGACGTTACCTCAGGGTTCCGCGCTGCAAATAAACGTGCGATTGCTGTATTCCAAAGCGATTATGCGACAGACTATCCAGAAGTGGATTCCATCGTGCTCATTCATCGCAGCGGATTGCGTACAAGCGAGGTAGCTGTCGTGATGGAAGCACGTACAGGCGGTACGTCATCAATAAATGCGATGCGTTCGGTTTATTATATGGTTAAGGTAACATTGTCGCTATTCATTCGCAGCTTGAAAGCAACGAAGCCAGTCGAGGTTCAATCTTRGAAAAATGCTTACGATGAGAGTTTGCTCTGCAAACTTTAAGGAGGATACACCATGCAAGCCTTGTGGATTATCACAAGTGTGGTTTTTTTGTTCGTGCTGATTATGTTGATTAACCGGAGATTGCTCCGTGAGCAGTATTCTATGCTCTGGCTGTTGTTTGGTGTAGTGATGCTGATTTTGTCTGTACGCGTCCAGATTATTGATACGCTGGCCCACGCGATTGGTATTGCTTATGCACCGGCGCTGCTTTTTCTAGTCGGAATTTTATTTTGTATTATGCTTATTTTGCATCTTACAGTCATTGTATCCAAATTGTCAGAGAAGGTTATTCGTCTTACACAAGAGCTTGGAATTTTACATCATGAGCTGCATGAACGCAAAAGGTCGGATTCATAATGGCATATATCATATTGTTTCTTAATATTTTGCTGCTTGTTTCTGGCCAGTTATTGTGGAAAACAGGAATGAACAAAATGGATACGGCGAAAGGCGACACATGGGTATCGTTATTGTGGTCGCCTCATATATGGTCGGGACTTGTTTTGTACGGAATTGCTACCGTTCTTTGGTTGTACGTACTTAAGAAGCTTCCGCTTAGCCTTGCCTATCCGCTGCAAAGCTTGGCTTATGTAATAGCGCTGGTTGCAGCTGTATTTATATTTAACGAATCGGTACCGCTGCAGCGCTGGATAGGCGCAGCTATTATTTTGGCGGGTGTAATCGTACTCGCTTGGAAATAAGCCGCTTTCAACATTGGGGAGGATCAATTTACGTGGTGGAATGGGTTAGGAAAAACAAAGCATGGACGATAGCGATCGTTCTTATTTTTATGCTTGCCTTGTGGCTGAGGGTTGATTTTCTTACATCGGTCAAACATAACATTTCACATGATTCGAAGTATTACGATGAGATGGTGCACCGGTTGCTTGATGAAGGCATTTACGCCTACAAGGAAGAGGTTCCAAATGCAAGGGTAACACCGGGTTATCCACTATTTATGACTGGTATGTATTTAGTGGCTGATCAAATCGGCGTAGAGCCGTTCCCGCTTATTCGTTGGGTACAGGTGTTAATTAGCATGGCTACACTCATTATCATTTATATGATTGCGATGCAGGCAACAAGAAACAAATGGGTGGCTATTGTAGCGTTTTTTATTAGTGCAATTTATCATCCCTTTATTTGGGCAAATGGAGCAGTTCTCACAGAAACGCTCGCATTATTTCTCTTAATGGCCTATCTGTCTATGCAGTTATATGCCTTTCGTACCGAACGAAAGCGCGATGCTGCGCTAGCGGGTATCTTGTTAGGCCTGACAGTACTTGTTAGGGCGGAATTTCTACCGATTTTTGTTCCTTTGTACGGAGTGTTTTTGCTTCAGAAATGGTACAAGAAGAAATCGGGTGTGCAGACCGAGGTCATATCCAAATGGGCTATTTTCAAAAAAGTTCTATTAATGGGTGTTATTACGGGGCTCTGCCTATCGGCTACGATGCTTCCTTGGTGGATAAGGAATGTCGTTTCATTAAATGAGTTTGTATTGACTGCTTCACAGTCCAATCCGTTCAAAGCGGGTACTTATCCGAATAAAGATTATACAGACAAGATCGTTGATCCAACGGGATTGACGCAGGATGAGGTCGCTTGGGCGCGCATCAAAGCAGGCTTCACGCAGCAAACCTGGAAATATGTAAAATGGTATACGGTAGGAAAGCTTAAATATACTTATACGCATATGTTCTTCGGCTCGGGACATGCTCCTTTATACCATGCTTATCCGAAGGTAGCATACTTGCATGTACTGATTATATACAGCACGATTATTCCTCTGCTTGCGCTGATATGGAGATGGAGACATCCTGCAGCCATGCTGGCGGTGGTCATCTTCGTCATGACGATGATTAGACTTGTGTTCGTACCGGAATATCGTTATAACTTTACCGTTATGCCCCTGTTTATTATATTGTTCTCTTGGCTCGGTATTTATATTTTGCAAAAAATATGGGCATATATTGAACGTAGAAAAACGGCGTAGCAGTTTTAACTGTATATTATCAAAGACTGCCTAAAGGACAAGCGCCTTGGGGCAGTCTTTTT
The DNA here is from genome assembly GCF_052113545.1 of Paenibacillus sp. TAF43_2. Taxonomy (NCBI): domain Bacteria; kingdom Bacillati; phylum Bacillota; class Bacilli; order Caryophanales; family Paenibacillaceae; genus Paenibacillus; species Paenibacillus sp. TAF43_2. The sequence goes on along the minus strand of NZ_JBFRDK010000001.1, from coordinate 83,929 downwards.
TCGCTTATTGTGCAACTTCCGCAATGTATGGCGCGTCTAATTTATGAATAAATTGGAAAAGCATTGGAGGGTGAAGCAGTGAGGATCAATCATCGAAAGAGGCTTGCGGTAGTGCTATCAACAGCGATGCTTATGAGTATGTTGCCAGCAACGGCATTTGCTGAAAGCTCAAGCAAGCCAGCAGTGACGAATGCAGCAGCAAAAGCCGTGCCATCGTCGGAAGGAGACATCATGAAAGAAGGATTTGCAGCTCCAGTTGATGTAGCAATAACGAAGGAGAAAGCGGAAGCGCTAGCGAGGCAGTATGTAAGCATTCCGAAGGAGTATGTCCTCCAAGGAGCTAGTCTTAATATGGAAGTGATGGCTAGCGGCAAACGCAATGCTTGGGGACTGGATTTCGTGAAAAAGGTGAACGGCAAGCATTTGGGAAGCATCTACGTTCGTATTCATGCGGATAAAGGTCAGCTTCTTGAGTTCAACTCTTATACCGATAGCCCATCTGCCAAACCAACGTATCCGCTTAAGGTTGAACGTGATGCCGCTCAGCAGATTGCGCTCCAATTCATAGATAAAATCGCAGCTGATTATAAAGGACAAATTCAATACAATCCTGACTATGGTGTTCAACTGCGTCCACCGCTAACGGGTGAGGTTGTGCATTCCATTCGTTATGATCGTTTGGTGAATGACATACCCTATGTAGATAACTACATAGAGCTTGAAGTGGATAGTGAGGGGCATGTCCGAAGATTTTCCTTGCAGTGGGATGATACAATTATTTTCCCAAAAGTAGATGCAAAGCTGTCGGCAGCAGAGGCAAATGAAAAGCTGAGGGCAGCAGCAGCTCCACTGCTAGCTTATATCGTGCCTTACAATATGCAGGGGAAAAGGAAACCTTTGCTTAGTTACGAGCTTCAGCCTATATCGATCGATGCGGTGACTGGCCAGTTAAAGGATCAGTCGAGAGAAAATTATTTTAGAGCGGGATCGATATCGGAAATTCCTATATCCGAGAAACCTTTAGGCGAAAAGCCGAAGGCGGGGGCAGTTACCGAGAAGCAAGCGATAGATGCGGTAAAAGCTGCTTTTGCGCTGCCGGCAGGGGTGGAGCTGAATGGTTCCAACTACAGTGAAAATAGCAATGAGAGCACGGGTGAAACCGAAGCCTATTGGCAGCTGAATTGGACAGTGAAAAAGGATGGCAAGGAAGTGGGCTCAGCTTCAGCTTCCGTTAACGGTCGCACTGGAGAGGTTCGCCATTTCAATACGTATATGTATAACGAACAAAGTCAATCAGGCGGGACAAAGGTGACGCTAGAGCAAGCGTCAACAGCAGCGGTAGAAGCGATTAAGAAACGTCTGCCATGGCTGACGGATGAGCTATATTTGGTCAAACCTGATCCGAAGCAATATGAGGGGATTGTCGCAGGGCAACCTAGTCAATACTATTTCAATTTTGTACACAAAATCCATGGCGCAGTGGTTGAGTATGACAACATTAACTTGTCGATTCATTCAAGCACTGGGGAAGTTGTAAATTACGATGCTAATTTGTCAAACTTTGAATATCCAGCTGAGGCTCCTGCCTTGATTAAGAAGGAGCAGGCAGTTGACAACTGGCTGAATTATTACCGAACACAGCTTACGTATCGGCTTGTGCAAAGCTTCGCATGGAACGGGCAGCCTATTCCAATTGAAAAATATAAGTTGATGATTGCTTCAGGAGAAATAAGAGGCGACGAAGTGGATAGAAAGACAGAAGCAGAGCTTGTTTACCAATTAGTGCCTAAGCTAATGGATGAGTCGGTGTTCCTCGATGCGGAGACAGGCGGCTGGCGAAATCGGGAAACAGGTGATGTCACACAGCTCGAGAAACCAAAGGCTAAGGATATTGATGGACATTTTGCACAGCGTCAGCTTGAACTAATGGTTGCATACAAAGCGCTTGATGTGAAAGATGGTCTTGTACGTCCTAATGAGGCCGTTACACGCGGAGAGTTGATTAAAATGCTGGTGCTAGCGCGCAGCAGCGGAGTATCGCCGCTCGCCATGTCCTCTAGTAAACAGCTGAAAGGTGAAGGCTCATTTAACGATGTAGCTGCGGATTCCAGCTATTTCGTATATGTTGAAAGTGCATTGGAACAAAATTTGATAGATGTTGGGGATGGCTCCTTTAACCCTAACGGTAAAGTATCCCGTGATGAGATGGCTGAGCTTATCGTGCGAGCACTTGGTTATAATGCGCTTGCGAATTATGATCATATTTTTAAAGCCTCGTTTAAAGACTCGGATCAGATCGAAAATAAGGGGCAGGCAGCCATTGTTGTAGGTCTCAAAATTATGAGCCTATCGGATGGCAAGTTTTTGCCAAAGAAACAAGTGACGCGAGGCGAAGCATCGGTAGCGTTTTTCCGTTACCTTCAATCGCGCGCAGAGCTGCAAGAAGCGCCGCTTCGGATGTAATGTATTCTTCATACAAGAAACCTGGATTCTACAAGTGGATGATACGCTTGTAGATCCAGGTTTTTTATAGATAAGGGCTCGGAAATTATCCTTTAATCCGTTTTCTTTTTTTTCGAGGTAAAATTTGTTACAGATTTTGTATCCTCAATGGTATCGTTTACGAATGCCATATCTTGATTTTTGGCTTTCATATTCGTCGTTCCTTTGTAATTGCCCTTATGAGTCTGATTTTCCATTAACTTGCCTCCTCAAATTTTAGGTGCTTGCGTGCACAGCTTAAGCCAGCGCCAACATAGTATTTCCGAAGCGCGGCTTATCATTCTCAGCAGTGACTATCATGCGGCGAGGCACAAATAAGATACCGTTTAGGGGTATAAAACGGGTTAAAAACAAACGTCTGTTCAAATCAGGGTTTTATAGGTTTTCACAACATACAATGCTTTTATCGATCTGAAAACCGTCTTCATTTGCCAAGGAAGCCATCAAATGCCGTTTAGGCTTAACGGATGGCACTTTCAAAGTAGGTGACGCTGGGGTATAATAGCTGGAGTTGTTTACTTTCGGGAAAATAGGGGTGTCTTATAGCATGGCATTGAAAGCAGGAATAGTAGGTTTGCCCAACGTCGGCAAATCAACATTGTTTAACGCAATTACGCAAGCAGGAGCAGAATCTGCCAATTATCCTTTTTGTACAATAGATCCTAACGTTGGTGTTGTTGAAGTACCGGATGAGCGTTTGGACAAGCTGGTTGAGCTCGTTGTTCCTAAAAGCATCGTGCCTACAGCGTTTGAGTTTGTCGATATTGCCGGCTTGGTTGCTGGCGCGAGCAAAGGCGAAGGATTGGGCAATAAATTTTTGGCGCATATCCGTGAGGTAGACGCCATTGTTCATGTGGTTCGCTGCTTCCAAGATGACAACATTACGCATGTATCTGGCAAGGTTGATCCAATTAGCGATATTCAAACGATTAATTTGGAGCTTATTTTGGCGGATATTGATTCGGTTGATAAAAAGATTGAACGCTCCCGTAAGAACCTTAAGGGCGGGGACAAAAAAGTTGCTCAAGAAATCGAAGTGCTTGAACGCATCAAGGAAGCGTTGTACAACGATAAGCCTGCTCGCAGCCTTGAGCTGAGCGATGATGAGAAGCTGCTTGTTCGTGATTTGCATTTGCTGACAATGAAGACGGTTTTGTATGCCGCTAACGTGAGTGAAGACGAGGTTTCAAATTCAGACGGCAATGAGTACGTACAAAAAGTACGCGAATTCGCAGCTGCTGAGGGTGCTGAAGTTGTGCCAATCAGCGCGAAGGTTGAAGCTGAGATTGCCGAGCTTGAAGGCGAAGACAAAGAAATGTTCCTTGAGGAGCTTGGCATGTCGGAGTCGGGCTTGAACCGTTTGATCAGCGCAGCTTACAAGCTGCTTGGCCTATACACTTACTTCACAGCAGGTGTACAAGAGGTTCGCGCATGGACGATTCGCAGTGGAACAAAAGCGCCGCAGGCGGCTGGCGTTATTCATACCGATTTCGAACGTGGATTCATTCGTGCTGAGGTTGTTTCCTTTACAGATCTTGCAGCTGCAGGTTCGATGGTAGCGGCTCGTGAGAAGGGGCAAGTTCGTCTTGAGGGCAAAGAATATGTCGTTCGTGACGGCGATGTTATCCATTTCCGTTTTAACGTGTAAATATTAGGGGAATAATAGAGCCCTGTAAGTGCAGCTTTGCGCTTACAGGGTTTTGTTGCAATCAGGATTCATGCTGGATGCTCAGTAACCAGTGGCTGTTGCCTGGCATATGAAGATTGAGGCGGTTCGTAAAAATGGGCATGATTAGCTGGCTGTAAATCAAAACCAGCAGTCGATAGAAACTCGATGATATGGTATAATGAACATTATCCTAATGGAATAAACAGAGGTGAATGATCGTGTTTGACCGTTTACAAGCACTCGCAGACCGGTATGAGAAGCTGAGTGAGCTATTGTGTGATCCAGATGTATCCAGTGATCCCAAGCGGCTTAGAGAGCTTTCCAAGGAGCAGTCGGATTTACAAGAGGCATATGATGCCTTTACGGAATATAAACAAGTTACCGAGCAGCTGGACGACGCTAAGCTGATGCAAGCTGAGAAACTCGATGACGAAATGCGTGAAATGGTTAAAATGGAAATCGACGAATTGAGCAAACGCCAAGCTGAGCTTGATGAGCAAATTCGTATCGTTCTATTGCCGAAGGACCCTAATGATGACAAGAACGTTATTGTCGAAATTCGTGGTGCGGCTGGCGGAGACGAAGCAGCATTGTTCGCATATGAGTTATATCGTATGTATACAAAGTTTGCTGATGCACAAGGCTGGCGTGTAGAGCTAATGGATTTCAGCGAGAACGACGTTGGCGGATTTAAAGAGGTAATCTTTATGATTACTGGCAAAGGCGCGTACAGCAAGATGAAATTCGAAAGCGGCGCTCATCGCGTACAACGGATTCCAGTAACGGAATCAGGCGGCCGTATTCATACATCAACATCTACGGTAGCTGTTATGCCTGAGGTTGAAGATGTGGAGATTGAAATTTTCGACAAGGATATTCGCGTGGATACGTTCTGCTCCAGTGGAGCGGGCGGTCAATCCGTTAATACGACGAAATCCGCGGTACGTGTATTGCACGTTCCAACCGGCATTATGGCGACTTGCCAAGATGGCAAATCACAGAATGAGAACAAAGCGAAGGCACTTGCCGTGCTTCGTGCACGTATCTCTGATGTTCGCCGTCAAGARGAAGAAGCAAAGTATGCGGGCGAGCGTAAGAGCAAGGTTGGAACGGGAGATCGCAGCGAACGTATTCGCACATACAATTTCCCGCAAAGCCGTGTAACGGATCACCGTATCGGATTAACGCTTCATAAGCTGGATTCAGTGATGAACGGCGATTTGACAGAGGTTATTTCCTCTCTGACGATTGCAGAGCAAGCTGATCTTATGGAACGTGAAATGGCTTAACAAATTTGCGCTGGGTCGCTGGTTGCTTACAATAAGCAATCAGCGGTCTGGCGTTTTGTTCGGTTTGGGGAAGCGAAGGCGAGGCAAAGGCAAAGCATGTGGTTGTGTGGAGCACATAAATAGATCGGACATGGAAGCAAATTATTGTCGTATGTGCTGCTAGCTGTGAGGCAGTAATGGCAAAAGAGTGGCTATAGTTGCTGCATGATGGAGAAGGAAGTTACTTTAAAGTGGGAAGGGCGATACAGGGATGAGCAAGCATTCGGAGGAGCAATGGTTTGTTGCGCCATTAACATTGCGGCAAGCTTGCATGCAAGCGACAGCGATTTTGCAATCGGAAGCGGTGGAAGAGCCGCGCAACAATGCAGAGCTTCTGCTCATGCATTTGCTGAATATGGATCGAGCGTCATTGCTGCGTGATGGCAGTGAGCTATTTCCTGCAGAGCGGTTAGCAGAATGGGAAGGCCTCATACGTCGTAAGGCTGCTGGGGAGCCTGTTCAATATATTATTGGTGAGCAATGGTTTTATGGGCGGCCATTTACAGTCTCGCCTGCCGTGCTCATTCCGCGTCCGGAAACAGAGCTGCTCGTCGAGGCTGTGCTTGAGGCAGCTGATCTTATTTGGCCCCCTGCGCTAATTGCAGGGGATTTGCAGCCGCCGACCATTGTCGACGTCGGCACAGGCAGCGGCGCCATCGCCGTGACGCTAGCTTCGCAGCGTCACGCATGGCGCGTATGCGCGTCCGATCTATCGCCGGACGCGCTGGCAGTCGCCCGCACGAACGCGATCCGCCATGAAGCGGCGGATCGGTTGACATTCGTGCAGGGCGACCTGCTCATGCCATTTGTACATGGGCATGAGCAGGGTGAACTGCAGCACGGCGAGCTTCGCATCGACGTGCTTGTATCCAATCCGCCGTATATACTGGCGGCGGATATGTTAGAGCTGCAGCGCGAAGTTCGCGACTATGAGCCGCATCTCGCGCTGGAAGGCGGGCCGGACGGGTTGATCCCGTACCGGCGCATGCTGGAGCAGCTTCCGCTGCTCGCGCAGATGCCTCGCATCGTCGCATTCGAGCTCGGCATGGGCCAGCCTCGCATCGTTGCCGACATGATGCGCGAAATGTCGCAATGGGACGACATTCGAATCATCAGTGACTACGCTGGAATCGAGCGCCATGTCATTGCAACGAGGAGTTAGCTTCGCTTGCAGCAAAAGAGGCTTCCCCAAAAGTAGAATTATCTACTTCGGGAAAGCCTCTATTTCATTTCAAGCAGCAGCCTGACTGGGCTCAGCAAAATAAATCTATTTCATAGATTTATTTTCACTCGAACGTACCATTTAGCGCGTTTTTATGGGCGTTGCGCAAACATAAGCCTACATTCTGGCTCTATTTTCGAGAAAATGATTACTTTGACGAAAATAAGACTATATTTTAGTTTTATTTTTGCTGTACCACATCAATTAGCGCCTTTTTGAGAGTGATGAGCAAACATAAGCCTACATTCTAGCTCTATTTTCACGGAAAGGGCTACTTTGACGAAAATAAGCCTATATTTTAGTTTTATTTTTGCTGTACCACATCAATTAGCCCCTTTTTGCGGGTGATGAGCAAACAATAAGCCTACATTCTAGCTCTATTTTCTCGAAAAGGGTTCCTTTAATGAAAATAACACTATATTTTAGTGTTTATTCCGGCATCATACCGGTGCTTATCGCAAGACGGTTCCACCCGTTGATCGTAATAATAGCCATAATAATCTCGCCGACTTGTTTGCTCTCGAAATACCGGGCAACTTCTTCATATACCGCATCAGGCACATGTTCCTTCGTAATGACAGTGACAGCCTCCGTCAAAGCGAGTACCGCTCGCTCCTCCTTCGTAAAGTAAGGCGTATCGCGCCAAGCGCTCAATGCATAAATCCGCTGCTCAGTCTCGCCTAAGCTTCTAGCGTCTTTCGTGTGCATATTAATGCAGAATGCACAGCCATTTATTTGCGATGCGCGAATTTTAATCAATTCTAGCAGCTGCTTGTCGATGCTCGTAGTGCCTAGGTATTTTTCCATTCCGCTCATTGCCTGATATGCAGCAGGTATTTCTTTAGCTATTTGGACTCTTTCTGTCATGTTCCTCATTCTCCTCTATGTTCTAATTATTTGCTTTCATCCTCTAAGACAAAACACAGTTATCGGATGTGACAGAAGATTAAAAAATTTTTTATTTAGTCGTCCTTGTCTAGTCGTCTTTGTTTAGTCATCCGGTGTTCACGATTGGCGGATCGTAAATTTTCAAATGGTCATTCGATCCGAACATGCTTCAGCTTATCAGGGTTCAACATGACATAAATCCGCTCAACCTTCTGCCCTTCCTCATCGAGCCGAAAGCTGATAACACTTCTAGGCATACCGGCTTGGTTAACGATGACGCCAGCTTGTCCGTTCACGTCAGCGAATTGATGGCCATCTCCCAAGAAGGTCTTCGGAATAACACCCTTCAAAAAGGCGATGACTCTTTCTCTGCTAATAATAGCGAAAATAGCTGCACGTACCTTGCCTCCTCCATCGGAGACAAGAATCGCTTCTTCGGATAAAAGAGAAATCAATTTCTCGAAATTTCCAGAAGAAGCTGCTTCCATGAAGGCAACAGCGAGGGGCTCGGCTTTATCCGTGTTCATGGGTAGCATCGATCTATCTTCCTGAAGCTTCTCTTTGGCTCGGCTGTATATTTTACGACAGTTTGCTGTCGTTTTATGTAAGCATGCAGCGATATCCTCATAGTCGTATTGAAGTGATTCTCTTAAAATAAACACAGCCCGCTCAACTGCTGTTAGCTGCTCAAGCATGACAAGCAGCGCGTAGGAAATCTCTTCATGCTCCGCATAAATTTCAGCAGGATCCAGCTCAACGGTGCTGACGTCTGGTTCGGGCAGCCACTGTCCAACATATACTTCTTTTCTTTTGCGCGCGGATTGGCTGAGATTGATCGAGCGGTTAGTGAGCATTCGAACGAGATAGGCCTTCTCATTTTTAATTTCACTAGGGTCCAAAAGGCTGTAGTCTGCAAACACATCCTGGACCAATTCCTCGGCCTCGCTGAATGTGCCAAGCATCCGATAAGCAATGGAATGGAGCAGCGGTCGATACGCTGCATAAGTTTTTTGGAAATCCATTCTTCATCCATCCTTCTCATTTATTGAAAATAGTATAACTTGCTAGAAGAGCGTCTGCGATAAGATAAAAAATAGATAGATTGATAGGTTTATATATTAAGCAAAGCGGACATAATGACGGATAGATACGTTCCGGAACGCAAGCAGACGCACTGACGGGTGCGACGAGAGGAGCTTGTGTTATATGTCCAGCCATTATTCTATTCATTCCTATTCCAATATTTCTAAATCCGCTCATTCTAATTCGGGTAAGGCTAATAAATTTGTTTATCGCAAATCATATGGTTTTATTATTTTTGCACTTATCATTTTAATTATGAGCTGGGAAGCTCAGCAAATGGATGCTGCGGTTGCAGGCGGAGAGATCCCACAGGAAGCCATTCGCCTTCGTATTTTAGCCAATTCCGATAATCCTGCTGATCAAGTCGTGAAACGTCTTGTCCGGGATGAAATCGTTAAAGCGATGAATAGCTGGGTGACGGGACCTCAGACGATTGAGGAAGCACGTCAGACGATTCTCGCTAATATGCCTGAAATTGAACGCATTACAGCAGAAGTGCTAAAGAGCCGCGGCTTTGAATATGGCTCATCCGCAGAGCTTGGAATGGTACCGTTCCCGACAAAAATGTACGGCAATCAAGTTTACCCTGCTGGCGACTATGAAGCCCTTCGTATTACACTTGGCGAAGGCGGCGGACAAAATTGGTGGTGTGTATTGTTCCCGCCGTTATGTTTTATCGATGCTGTAAGCGGTGAAGCATCAGCAGCAGCTGGAACAGAGACAGAGCAAGCAACAGTTGTGAAATCGAATAGTGCAGCGGCTAAGACAGCTTCATTAGCAGCAGCTCCAGCAGATACTCCTTCCCAAGGCGAAGCGCCGGAAGCAAAATTTTTTATTTGGGAAATGATTGAATCTTTTATCAATTGGATTAAATCACTGTTTTCATAAGAAACGACAGCTGCACCTTTGAATATAAAGGTGCAGCTGTCGTTTCTGCTTGTTTGCGGGTGCTTATGCTATAATAACGAATGAATGAACAATTTCAATTAAGAGCAAGGATTGAAGGATAGAGATGACTAAAACAAATGTATGGCGCGTAAAGCAGGCTCATGATTCTCAGCTGCGGGAACAATTATCGGAGGCTGCCAGCCAATTAAGAGAAGGCGGTATTATTGCTTTCCCTACGGAGACGGTTTATGGGCTTGGCGCGGATGCTCGCAGCTCGGCGGCGGTTGAGCGGATATTCACCGCAAAGGGACGTCCATCGGACAACCCTCTTATTGTGCATATTGCGGGTCGCAAGCAGTTAGATGAGCTGGTGCTGCCGTATTCGGAGCTGGCTTCATCGTTGATGGAACAGTTTTGGCCAGGACCACTTACTATTGTACTGCCCGTTCGCGAGGATGCGTTATCGCCGCTCGTAACGGCAGGACTGTCTACCGTTGGTATTCGAATACCGGATCATAGAACAGCGCTTGCGCTGCTTGAGATCGCAGATTGTCCAATTGCTGCACCAAGCGCCAATCGTTCTGGAAGGCCAAGCCCAACACTTGCTGAGCATGTGCTGGAGGATTTGGATGGGCGGATCGATGGTCTTGTTGATGACGGTGCAACAGGCGTCGGCCTGGAATCTACTGTAATTGAGCTTGCTGGCGAGCATGGCATTCGAATTTTACGGCCAGGCGGCATTACGCGCGAAGCGCTTCAAGAAGCGGCACCCCATGCGTTGGTTGATAGTGCCTCGGTAGATGAACCGGAGTCGGCTCCGCGATCGCCAGGCATGAAATATACTCATTATGCGCCACAAGGGGAGCTTGAGCTTGTGCAAGGCCATTTTGAAGCTGTTGCAGCGTACATTCGAGATCAAGTAGAAGCTGCAAAGAAGCGCGGCGAGGTAACTGGCGTACTTGCTTTCGAAGAGAGGTTGAATCGCTACGATGCAGATCATGTTTACTCATTAGGCAGCGAGGCGGAGCTTGGCACAGCAGCGCACCAGCTTTATGCGGCATTGCGAGATTTTGACGGGGCAGGCGCTCAGCGTATTTGGGCAGAGGGCTGCACGGAGCATGGGATCGGCGCAGCGCTTATGAATCGGTTGGCCAAAGCGGCTGGAAACCGAATTATTCGTGTATAGAAAGCACTGTAAGGGGAACGATCATTTTTGAAACAAAATTAGCTTGAAACCGCACTAGTATGTTTGTCCTCATGTCCGCATATGTTTGGTAAAGACTACAAGCGGACATGGGGGAGATAGGCTGTGATTGAAGCACAATTACAAGCTGGACAGTTTTTGACGCTGCTTTTTATTGCGGTGGCACTCAGTCTAGACGCATTTTCTCTGGGACTCGGAATAGGGCTCAAAGGCATAAGGCTGCGAGATGTTTTGAAGCTTGGCATTGTAACTGCATTGTTTCATATGATCATGCCGCTGGCAGGTATTTTTACAGGTCAATACGTCGGCTCCTTGCTTGGAGATGTAGCCACGACTGCGGCAGGCGTTTTGCTAGTGTTGCTCGGCGGACATATGATTTATAGCTCGCTGCGCGGCGAGGCGGTTCAATCTTTTGACCATAAATCTTTTTGGGGCTTGCTCGTGCTTTCGCTTAGCGTCAGTATCGACTCGTTCTCAGTAGGCATTACGCTGGGGATGTTCGCTGCAAACATGTTGATGACGGTTTTACTTATCGGTCTGCTCGGCGGGCTGATGTCGATATGTGGTTTAATGCTGGGGYGTAAAGTCAGCGGTCAGCTTGGCGAATATGGCGAGGCCATAGGCGGAGGAATTTTGTTCGTGTTCGGCATCTTGTTTATCTTTTAGAATACAAGTAAGAAAGCGGAACAAAATTTCAGTCTTATTTTAAATTTCAAGCCAAAGCTGCTTAGCATCTAAGGAATGCTGCAGGTGTTTTCGCTTAATCGTTGAACAGCTTGGAATAACGTGCAAAAAGGAGTTGGCAGTGTGAAACGTATTTTATTTGTATGTACAGGCAATACATGCCGCTCACCGATGGCAGAGGCTATGCTTCGCCGAATGGCTGCATTGAGAGGGATCACCGTAGCCGTTCGCTCCGCAGGCATATCTACTATTGATGGACTGCCCGTGTCAGCTCATGCTGTGGAGACCCTTAGACAGCGGGACATCGAGCATAAGAGCACGTCGCTGGCGCTGACGAGCGAAGCGGTTGGTTGGGCTGATATTATTTTGACAATGACGGTTAATCATAAGCGCGGTTTGCTGCAATGGCATCCCGAAGCGGTCGACAAAATCTATACGTTAAAGGAATATGCAAATCAAGACGCACAAGTGCTCGCCGATATTGAGGAGCTGGAGCAGCTTTATACAGAGCTTCATATGAAGCAGGCGCTTGGCCAACAGCTGACGACTGGCGAGAGAAGACGATTGCTTGAGCTGGAGCGTCGCATACCGAGCTTTGACATCGTTGATCCTTTCGGAGGCTCGCTTGCTATATACAGCAGCAGTGCTAACGAAATAGAGGACGCGCTCGTCAAGCTGCTGGACAAGCTGGCCAAAAGATAAGTGTTCAGGGTTGCGGAAGTCATTTTTGTTCCCGTTCGATTGATTTTTGCAGCTGTATAAGATATAATAAAATGACAATATACGGTTTCCGATGTAACTGGCGACGGAAGTGGGTAACCACGGTGGAGCATCGGAATATACGGCCGGTCGCCTGGGCAAAGAGCAGCATGCTAATAAGCATGTCATGCTCTTTTTTCGTCTTTTTGGGCAAAAATAGGTATACTAGCACTGTGATGTTTCATTTCTAAGGAGGTCTTTTGCGTTGAAAATTGCTATTGGTGCTGACCATGCAGGTTATCGTTTGAAGGACGAAGTTGTACCGTTTCTTCAATCGCTTGGTCATGAAATTGAAGATCTTGGCTGCAACTGTGACCAATCCGTCGATTATCCGGACTATGCATTGCCCGTATGCGACCTTGTTACGAGCGGCAAAGCAGAGCGCGGTATACTCATTTGTGGAACAGGTATCGGCATGTCGATTGCGGCTAATAAAGTACGCGGCATCCGCTGTGCGCTTGTGAATGATATGTTCTCAGCCAAAGCCACTCGGGAGCATAATGATACTAATGTTTTGGCGCTTGGGGAACGAGTAATCGGTCCTGGAGTGGCACTCGAAATTATTCGCATATGGCTTGAAACGCCGTTCTCAAATGGAGAACGCCATGTCGGTCGTGTTAGTAAAGTGAAACAAATTGAAGAACAGTACAGCAGCCAGTCCTAATTAGGGGGCATTCGCAATGAACGTAGACGAAAACGTACAGCTTGGAAGCATTGCAGAACAGGTTGAGCAAATTGTTCGGGAACTGGCAGCGGCAGGCAAGCTTGGCATGAGTCAGCTGCTAGTAATCGGTGTAAGTACTAGTGAGGTGCTTGGTCATCGCATCGGGACTTCGGGCACCATTGAAACGGCTGCACAAATTTACGCAGGCGTTGAAGCGGTTCGCAGCGAAGTTGGCTTTATTCCCGTTTATCAATGCTGTGAGCATCTGAATCGCGCGCTTGTCATTGATCAAGCTTCTGCAGAACGATTGGGGCTTGATATTGTAGGTGCAGTGCCAGTGCCTAAAGCGGGCGGCTCCATGGCAGCTTATGCCTATCGTCAGCTGAAGGAACCTTGTTTGGTGGAAACGGTGCAGGCGCATGCGGGCATCGATATTGGTGATACGTTTATCGGTATGCATTTGAAGCGGGTGGCTGTTCCCGTTCGTCCGACGATTCGTGAAATTGGAGGAGCGCATGTCACGATGGCTATCACAAGGCCAAAGTTAATAGGCGGCTCCCGAGCGGTATACGAGCTTAGCGAGAATCTAACGGCAGAGCAATCTGCTGGAACTTGCGAATAGTTGATTTATAGCGATAATTTTTTGATTTTCAGCGTCTAAAGGACACCGAAGACGTTTTTGCTTGATAAAGGGTATCTAATTTGAGGAGGAATTTAATCATGGAAAATTTGCGCAAACAAGACCCAGAAGTATTAAAAGCTCTAGGACTAGAACTTACTCGTCAACGTGACAATATCGAGCTTATCGCATCCGAGAACATCGTTAGCGAAGCGGTATTGGAAGCTATGGGAAGCGTTTTGACGAACAAATATGCAGAAGGTTACCCAAGCAAACGTTTCTATGGCGGTTGTGAGCATGTTGACATCGTTGAGGATATTGCCCGCAACCGTGCGAAAGAGCTTTTTGGCGCTGAGCATGCGAACGTGCAACCACACTCCGGCGCACAAGCGAACATGGCTGTTTACCTTGCAGCTTTGCAGCCTGGCGACACTGTGCTTGGTATGAATCTAGCACATGGCGGACATTTGACACACGGCAGCCCTGTTAATGCATCTGGATTGCTTTATAACTTTGTTGCATATGGTGTACAAGAAGATTCCTTCACTATTGATTATGAAGAAGTTCGCAAGCTTGCTTTCAAGCACCGTCCTCGTTTGATCGTTGCAGGCGCTAGTGCATATCCGCGCACAATCGATTTTGAGAAGCTTGGCAAAATTGCTAATGATGTAGGCGCAATGTTTATGGTTGATATGGCTCACATCGCTGGTTTGGTTGCTGCAGGCCTTCACCCGAGCCCAGTGCCTCATGCGCATTTTGTAACAACTACAACCCACAAAACCCTTCGCGGGCCTCGCGGCGGTATGATCCTTTGTCGTCAACCTTGGGCTGCTGCGATTGATAAAGCAGTTTTCCCAGGCTCGCAAGGCGGTCCTTTGATGCACATTATCGCTGCTAAAGCAGTAGCTTTCGGCGAGGCGCTTCAACCTGAATTCAAGCAATACGCAACCCAAGTTGTTAAGAACGCTAAAGTTCTTTCGGAAGAGCTTGTTGCAAAAGGCTTTAACATCGTATCTGGCGGAACAGACAATCACTTGATGCTGCTCGACACACGCAATCTGAACATTACAGGAAAAGTAGCAGAACATGTGCTTGATGAAGTAGGCATTACGGTTAACAAAAATGCCATTCCGTTTGATCCAACAAGCCCGTTTGTAACATCCGGTATTCGTATTGGTACACCTGCAGCGACAGCTCGCGGCATGGAAGAGAACGCAATGAAGGTTATTGCTGAGGTTATTGCACTTGTGCTTAACAGCCCTCAAGATCAAGAGGTGCTCTCCAAAGCGCGCGGCATGGTTCGTGATCTTACTGCACAATTCCCGCTTTACCCTGGCATGACTTACTAATCATAAATATATTATTAATTAAAAAAAGACCTATTTGTGCATATGCATGAATAGGTCTTTTTTTGATTATATGCCGTGCATAAATAATATATCTAAAAAAATAATACAATTAGAAGCTGCGTGGAATAAATGAGCAAACGTCAATGTTGAAATGAAAAAACGTTCATTTTGCACAAGCGAAAAATAATAATTAAATATAATGGTCGTTATTATTTATGTTATAGTATTAATACCGAAAAAACACGTTATATATTTGTGGAATATATATGTAATTTAAAACAATATGGAAATATAAAGGATTTTCAATTTAATCTGTATTTTTAAGTATTAGTGCTATTTTTGTAAATAAATGACTGTAAAAATATTAAACTGAAATATTATTAAAATAATTAACTGAATAAACGCTGTACAGCATTAACGCAACAGAATAATTAATTGAATAAACGCGTTAATGTGTTAAAGAACAGTGTATAAAAGTAATTATAAACAAAAATTTACAGCTTACATATTCTTGATAAATAATTAACATGGTTGTATAGTGAAATTTATTATTATATTTAAACTCATTGTTTAAGTGGGGAAAATGTTTAGCATTGCTCAAAAGGATACGTATATTTGCATTGGACAAGCTAGAAGAAGATGCAAACGTTTGTGTACAAAGCGAGTAAGTTGGACGATTTTGCCATGTTGAACTGAGCAGAAAAAAAACGGGAGGATTACAATGAGAACAAGAAAGTCTGCTTTATCATTTATTGCTGCTTTACTCATTCTTGCTATTGTCGCTGTTGGTTGTACGCCTAAAGAAGAAACAGGCAACAACGGTGCTACGAACGGCGCAACAAACGGCGCTACAAATGGAGGAGCATCCGAAGCGAAAGTTTTCAGAATGAACATTCACTCTGAGCCTTCGACACTTGACCCGGCACTTATGGAAGACAACGTATCAGGTACACTTGCAACTGGTATCTACGAGGGTCTAACTCGTAAAAACGAGAATGGTGAATCCATTCCTGCAACTGCTGAAAGCTGGGTAAAATCAGAAGACGGCAAAACCTACACATTTAAAATCCGCAAAGACGCAAAATGGAGTAACGGYGACCCTGTTACTGCAAATGACTTCGAATTCTCTTGGAAACGCGCACTTGATCCAGCTGTAGGTTCAACTTACGCGTACCAATTCTACTACATCGTTGGCGCACAAGATTATAACGAAGGCAAAACGACAAACACGGATGCTGTGGGTATCAAAGCTCTTGATGCTCAAACGCTTGAAGTTAAGCTCGTTTCACCTACACCATACTTCTTGAGCCTTACATCATTCTATGTTTACAACCCTGTTCATCCTTCTGTGAAGGACAACGAGGCTTGGGCAGCTGATGCTAAAACAATCATCGGTAACGGTCCTTTTAAAATGAGCGAATGGCAGCACAATACTTCCATTAAGCTTGTTCCTAACGAAAACTACTACGATAAAGCACAAGTGAAATTTGCAGGCGTTGACTTCACAATGATCGCTGAATCTGCAACTGAACTTGCTAACTACGAGACAGGCAAACTTGATTACACTGGTAAACCAACTGGTGAAATCCCAGCTGAGCAAATTCCGGTTCTAAAAGAATCGAAAAAAGACGAGATCGTTACTAAAGGTATCGCAAGCTCGTACTACTACCAATTCAACACAGAAGAAGTTCCTTTCAACAACGTAAAAGTACGTAAAGCACTTGCAATGGCGATTGATCGTCAAGCAATCGTTGAGAGCGTAACAATGGCCGGCGAAGTTCCTTCGTTTGGTTTTGTACCACCAGGCATCATCGGTTTGAAAGAAGATTACCGTAACGAAGTGAAAGATGATTTCTTCACTGAAAATGTTGACGAAGCAAAAACATTGCTTGCTGAAGGTCTAGCTGAGCTTAAGCTTGCTAAGTTCCCTAAAGTAACATTGACGTTCAACACAAGCGACGGCCACAAGAAAATTGCTGAAGCAATCGTTGAAATGTGGCGTCAAAACCTTGGTATCGAAGTTGGTATCGAAAACCAAGAGTTTGCTGTTCTATTGAAAAACCGTACTGCAATGAACTATCAAATCGCTCGCGCAGGTTGGGGAGCTGACTACAACGATCCAATGACTTACTTGGATATGTTCGTAACTGGCGGCGGTCAAAATAATACAGGTTTTGCTTCACCTGAATACGACGCTTTGATCAAAAAAGCGAATGCAAGCGGAGATCAAGCTGAACGTATTGCGGCTATGACTGAGGCGGAAAAAATTCTTATGGAATACATGCCGATTATGCCAATTTACTACTACAGCAACGTTTACATGCTTAAACCTGGATTCAAGAACATCTTCTTGGACTACAAAGGGGACATCGACTACACAAGAGGTTTCTACGAAGCGAAATAGTCGTCCTTCCAGCACCTGAAGCTAGGGATATATGCGGGGTGTCCGCATATATCCCTTTCTTGTTGACAGATTCAGGCTTTATCACTTTTTAGCATTACTTCTTGTTTATATTCTGTAAGGAGGTGTCCATTGCGTTGATAAAATATGTATCCAAGAAGTTTCTGTCCATGTTTGTCTCGTTGTTTGTTCTTGCGTCCGCTACGTTCTTTCTTATGAAAATTATCCCGGGCGATCCCTTCATTAGGGAGAAGGCTATTCCCGAGAAAATAAGGGAGCACCTCTTGCAAATGTACGGCCTTGATCAGCCGGTATGGAAACAATACTTGATGTATTTGAACAATTTGCTTCATGGCGACTTAGGGATGTCAATGAAGCAGCAATATATGTCCGTTACTCGTATTATTAAAGAAAGCTTTATTTACTCTGCGCAAATCGGTCTTTTTGCCGTTATTGTGTCGCTAGCATTAGGTTTGATTCTGGGCATCATTGCGGCTCTTAATCATCGTAAATTTTTGGATAGCTTTACGATTGTTATTGCAGTGCTTGGGGTTTCGATTCCCAACTTTTTGGCAGCATCAATTTTACAGTTCGTCCTAGGCAGCAAGCTGCGTTGGCTCAATGTATCGGGACTTAACGATCCTACAGATTTTATTATGCCTGTTCTTGCACTTTCGTTTCTTCCGGCTGCATTTATCGCGCGTCTGACGCGCTCAACAATGCTAGAAGTACTATCCGCTGATTATATTAAGACCGCTCGTGCTAAAGGTCTCAGCGGCCGCATTATCTTGGTTCGTCATGCTCTACGCAATGCTATTTTACCAGTAGTAACTTATATCGGACCGATGACCGCTAACATTATTACCGGTTCTGTCGTTGTCGAACAAATTTTTGGTATAGGTGGAATTGGGAAATATTTTGTACAAAGTATTACTAACCGCGACTATACGCTCATAATGGGGCTTACTTTATTTTATGGAATTATCCTGATGGTTGCGCGGTTCTTGACTGACGTTGCTTATGGCTTTGTCGATCCGCGTATCAAGCTAACAAGAGGAGGCGGAAAAGGATGAAGGATAAGACCTTTACGCCGGATCAATTCGCAAAGCTGAACAAAGATGAGAAGCACACGGAAGTAGTTGTTCGTGAGAGCATCTCAGCATGGAAAGATGCTTGGCTGCGTTTGCGTTCCAACAAAATAGCCATGTTCAGCTTAATAGTTTTGCTTATCGTCTCCCTTACGGCGATTTTTGGCCCGATGATATCGGAGCAGGATTTTCAAACGAATCACTTGAAAGAAAAAAATCTGGGCCCTAACGCTACCTACTGGTTTGGTACAGATGATCTCGGACGGGATCTATTCACCCGTACTTGGATGGGTGCTGGAATATCTCTGCAGGTTGGTATATATGCTGCATTAGCTGACTTGGTACTCGGAGTTATTATCGGCGGGATTATGGGTTATTTCGGCGGACGTGTCGATGAGATACTGAACCGTTTTTGTGAAATTCTATACTCCATTCCAAGCATGCTTATTATCATTCTTTTGATTGTCATATTAGAGCCAAGCATGTTCACGATCGTGCTTGCGCTTAGTATAACCGGTTGGATCAGTATGGCTTGGATTGTGCGCGGCCAGATCATGCAGCTCAAAAATCAAGAATACGTTATGGCAGCTCAAGCGCTCGGTGCAAGCACTCCACGTATTCTATTCAGACATCTTATTCCTAACGCAATGGGTCCGATTATCGTAACGTTGACGCTTACTGTTCCAAGTGCGATCTTCGCAGAGGCATTCCTCAGCTTCTTGGGACTAGGTGTTCAATCCCCGGCTGCGTCTTTGGGTACGATGATAAATGATGCAATTAAAGCATGGACACTGTATCCGTGGAGAATGATTTTCCCAGCAGCTGTTATAAGCATTACGATGCTTTGCTTTAATATTTTTGGCGATGGTCTGAGAGATGCGCTTGATCCGAAAATGAAGAAGTAGGAGGTGGTCAATGATGGAGAAATTACTTGAAGTAAAAGACCTTCGTGTTAATTTCAAAGTTCGAGGCGGTATCGTTAAAGCGGTTCGCGGTGTGAATTTTCACGTCAACAAAGGCGAGGCAGTAGCCATCGTTGGGGAGTCCGGTTGCGGCAAAAGTGTAACTGCACAATCGCTCATGCGTTTGATTCCATCGCCTCCGGCCGATACTAAAGGATCGATTATGTTTAAAGGCCAAGAAATTTTGAAAATGTCCAATAATCAAATGGAGGACATTCGCGGTAAAGAGATGGGGATGATCTTTCAGGATCCAATGACCTCTCTTAACCCTACGCTGACGATTGGCCGTCAAATTACAGAGGGACTAATCAAGCATCAAGGAATAAGCGGTGCAAAAGCGACTGCACGCGCGATTGAGATGCTTGATCTTGTWGGTATTCCGAACCCTGCTTCACGAGTTAATCAATATCCGCATCAGTTCTCTGGGGGCATGCGTCAACGGGCGATGATTGCTATCGCGCTTGCATGCAATCCATCGCTTCTTATTGCGGATGAGCCAACAACGGCGCTAGACGTTACAATTCAAGCGCAAATTATGCGAGTCATGAAGGACTTGCAGCAAAAGCT
The DNA here is from genome assembly GCF_052113545.1 of Paenibacillus sp. TAF43_2. NCBI lineage: Bacteria > Bacillati > Bacillota > Bacilli > Caryophanales > Paenibacillaceae > Paenibacillus > Paenibacillus sp. TAF43_2. The sequence goes on along the minus strand of NZ_JBFRDK010000001.1, from coordinate 64,052 downwards.
TGGCACTTCTATTATTCTTATTACGCATGATTTAGGCGTTGTAGCAGATATGTGTGACCGCGTTATCGTTATGTATGCAGGCAAGGTTGTGGAAACCGGTACGAAATGGGAGATTTTCAAAAACCCTAAGCATCCTTATACAAGAGGTTTGCTGCGCTCCCTTCCTCGTCTTGACCAGAAGAAGGAAGAGCCGTTGGTACCGATTTACGGTATGCCGCCGGATTTGATTAAGCCGCCGACTGGCTGCAGCTTCTGTGCTCGCTGTGATGAAGCCATGCGGGTTTGCGTGGACAATGATCCTGAATTGCTCCCAGTGGACGGCAATGAGAATCATGAGTCGGCATGCTGGCTAGCACATCCTTATGCAAATCGGGAGGTGTCAGTATGAGTGCGCCATTAATTGAAATTAATAATTTGCGTAAATCGTTTAATTTAGGCGGAGGAGCGACGCTCCACGCTGTTAATGATATATCTTTCTCCATCAAAAAAGGAGAAACGGTCGGCGTAGTTGGTGAGTCCGGCTGCGGAAAATCAACAGCTGGTCGTACTATTATGCGGCTGTATGAACCAACTAGCGGCGGTGTTAACTTCGACGGGCAAGATATCTATAAGTTGAAGGGCCCTAAGCTAAAGGAACTTCGCCGTGATATGCAAATGATATTCCAAGATCCTTACGCATCATTAAACCCGCGTATGACGGTTATGGACATCATCGGAGAAGCACTTGATATTCACAAGCTTGTTGCAAGCAAGAAAGAACGCAAGCACAGAGTTGAGAACCTGCTAGATGTCGTAGGTCTTAATCCAGACCACGCTACAAGGTATCCTCATGAATTCTCTGGCGGTCAAAGACAGCGTATTGGTATTGCGCGCGCGCTTGCCGTTGATCCGCGCTTCATCATTGCAGATGAGCCGATCTCAGCGCTCGACGTATCTATCCAAGCGCAAGTTGTTAACTTGATGATGGATCTACAGCGCAAGATGGGTTTAACTTACTTGTTTATCGCGCATGATTTGTCCATGGTTAAGCATATAAGCGATCGTGTAGCCGTTATGTATCTTGGTAAAATCGTTGAGCTTGCAGAGAGCAGCGAGTTGTATGCGAGCCCTGCTCACCCTTATACAAGGGCTCTGCTTTCGGCTATTCCAATTCCAGACCCGGAAATTGAAGCGACTCGTGAGCGTATTGTATTGACTGGCGATTTGCCTAGCCCAATCAATCCGCCTACAGGCTGCCAGTTCCATACGCGTTGTCCGATTGCGACAAACAAATGCAAGGTGGATGAGCCAGCTCTGCTTGAAGTGAGAAAAGGGCATTTTGCTGCTTGTCACTACGCGTCAGTTTAATCATTATCAATTATCTAGCATAAAGCTAGTTGTGAATAAGTTTTTGAAAAAAGATGGGGCAAGGATGATTCTTGCTTCATCTTTTTTTATTTTTAGTAGGTTGTGCACAAAAATGTTGATAACATGTGGACAATTGTGGATAACTAATGCCAAAAATGTGGATAGTTTATCGTTTAAACGTTTTTTCAATAAATAATTTATTATTTTTATACTGATTGTGGATAGAAGTTTACATGATGACTTCAAGGCTCACTATATAAGCTTGAGGAGAGCGGCTTCGCCGTGTGTAAGTGCAAGGAGCAGAATCGTAGAGCGGTTGTACTGGACATTGCGGGGTTAACAGAGGGAAACTCTCCCGTATCATGAAGCAGGCATACAGGGCAGTACAACGCTGTTTAAAGGCTTCTATTCAGAAGAGAGCCTCGATTTTATAGTGACCTTCATTATCCTGATGACCCGTGCGATTAGGAGATGTGTTAATATATGGGTAAGACGAACCGACGTGGAGGGTTAGGATGGATCAAGTGGTAACGATATTGATTATTGTAGTTTTGGTTATTGTTGTATTAAGTGTACTATCAAAATCGAATAGTTCAAACAGCAAAGCTAAATCAGGCGGCAGAGGCAGAGAATATGCTGGCCGTACCAATGCGTTTACACCTTGGCCAAATGCCGAGTTGCCGACTGCACTTGGCGTGCCGTACGGGCACCCTGCGAGAACCGCGGCGGAACGCTTGGAGTCCGCGCTAGGTATCGATTTTGAGAGCCGAGTGAAGGACAGGGTATTAAAGGAATTCCCAAAAATATCAGATAAAGAATGGAATTGGACCTGGTTCGAGCTGAAGCGATATTTTCTTATGTGCGGTATGATGCGCAGTGTTCCTATGTATAGCAAGCAGGTTGATGCAGTATGGCATGAAATGCTTATGTTCACGAGGGAGTATGAACAGTTTTGCATGAAATTCTCCGGTGCAATGATTCATCATGCACCTCATGCACCTCATGCGCCAGGTGCGCAGCCGCTCCCAGGAGAAAGAGCGATGTTCGACTGGGCTTATGGCGAGCTGTTTGGGCAGGCGCCGGTTAGCGGCAGAATATGGGGAGCCTTTTACCGAACGCAAATGTCGGAGCAACGGCTGGAGGAGCTTGCTAGCTGGAGTACAGAAGAGCTGCGCAAGCAATGGTTTAACGTGAGTACGACAGAGAGACACTCTGATTTGAAAGCGACAGCTAACTACATGATAGACAGAGCCAAATCTCAGCTTTTGGCTGCTGGAAAGGGCAAAGCGCCTTACGGGAAAGAGCCTAGCTCCGCGAGCAGCTATGGGTATGATCCTGTTTTAGGAGCAACCGGCCTATTATCAGGTCTTCTCATTTACAATTCTATATCGCACCCGAATGATTTTGCCCAGCAGATGGATCAAGCTCAAAATGAAGAGGAACGTAAAGCGAATGGAAGCGGTGATACCACTTATGCTTGCAGCGGCTCATCCGACGATGGAAGAGATGACCATTCGTGTGGAAGTGACGGCGGTGATAGCGGATCAGGCGGGGATTCCTCCTGCGGAAGCGGTGGAGACGGCGGCGGATCATCCTGCGGCGGCGGAGGCTGCAGCAGTTAAAAGGAATATACTTACAGTGGCCTGTGGCTCCTAATTTTGGAATCACTGGCCTTTATTTGCGAAAACACAAAACTCAAGATGCAAGGGCTTGTTTACAATGCTATAATATACGGGATTGTGTGAAGACTACTATACAATAACAACAACAAACGGGAGGAATACGGCTCCATGAGCAAAGTAATTATTTGCGACCATCCGTTAATTCAGCATAAGCTGACTTTTATTCGGAATAAAGAAACGAATACAAAAGATTTTCGGGAATTGGTTGATGAAGTTGCAACATTGATGTCTTACGAAATTACGAGAGAAATACCGCTTGATACGATTAAGGTGCAGACGCCTGTAGCCGAGACGGATTCGAAGGTTGTATCCGGAAGAATGCTTGGGCTTGTGCCTATTTTGCGCGCTGGCCTTGGGATGGTTGACGGTATATTGAAGCTGATTCCATCGGCAAAGGTAGGGCATATCGGTCTAGCGAGAGATCATGAAACGCTCCAGCCTAAAGAGTATTACATTAATTTGCCTACAGATGCACCGAATCGTCTGCTTATTGTTATCGATCCGATGCTTGCTACGGGCGGCTCTGCTATCGCAGCGATCAATTCACTGAAAAATCATAATTGCGATCAAATTAAATTAATGTGTCTTATTGCTGCTCCGGAGGGCGTGAAGGCTGTTCAAGAAGCGCATCCTGATGTCGACATTTATATCGCCGCACTTGATGAGCGTCTGGATGAAAGAGGCTACATCATCCCTGGTTTAGGCGATGCTGGAGACCGCATGTTCGGAACAAATTAGCACAGTGTCGTATGAAATGATAATAGGAGTGGAATCTTTTGTCTAAACTGAAGGTAATGACTATTTTTGGAACACGTCCGGAGGCAGTCAAGATGGCGCCGCTCGTACTCGAGCTCCAGAAGCGAGAGGATGAAATCGAATCGATCGTTTGTGTAACTGCGCAGCATCGCCAGATGCTTGATCAGGTACTCGATTTTTTTGAAATTCATCCAAATTACGATTTGAATGTGATGAAGGATCGTCAAACATTAACGGAGACGACTGTTCGCGTGCTGGAAGGGCTTGATCCTGTTCTAACGCAAGCGAAGCCTGATATCGTGCTAGTTCATGGCGATACACAGACAACGTTTCTAGCAAGCTATGCAGCGTTTCTTAAGCAAATAAAAGTTGGCCACGTTGAGGCGGGGCTTCGTACTTGGAATAAGCTTTCTCCGTATCCGGAAGAAATGAATCGGCAGCTTGCCGGCGTGCTCTCAGATGTGCATTTTGCTCCGACAGAATGGTCGGCCAACAATTTACGCAAAGAGAACAAGTCGGATGCTGCCATTTATGTGACTGGGAACACCGCTACTGATGTATTTCAATATACGGTGGATGAGTCTTTCTCGCATCCGGTCATCGACTGGGCAAAAGGGAAACGGATGATTCTCATGACAGCACATCGTCGTGAAGCGTTAGGAGAACCGCATCGCAATATTTTCAGAGCGGTGAAACGAATCGCCGACGAGCACGAAGATGTAGTCGTTGTGTATGCGGTCCATCCGAATCCAGCTGTAAGGGAGCCTGCGAATGAAATTTTGGGCGATCACCCGCGTATTCGCTTAATAGAACCGCTTGATGTATTCGAGTTCCATAATTTTTACCCGCATGCCTTTATGATCATGACGGATTCCGGCGGTTTGCAAGAAGAGGCTCCATCGTTTGGCGTGCCGACTCTTGTGCTTCGCGATACGACAGAGCGTCCAGAGGGCATCGAAGCTGGAACGCTAGAGTTGGTAGGTACAAATGAGGAGCTGGTGTACAGCAGAGCTCATGCACTGCTAACCGATTCTCAGCTGTATTCTCGCATGAGTCAAGCTGCTAACCCATATGGGGATGGCACCGCTTCCGAGCGTATTGTAGATGCGATCTTGCATCATTTTGGCAGACTAAAGGATCGTCCTGTTTCGTTCACAGAACGTTCATAGATTACACAGGAGTGATGAGCTGAGAGGCGAATGTACAGCATACAGTAGTACTGTACGGTTTCCGGGACGCACAACACCTTATGTATCAAGGGTTTTGGTCGATCAATTCACCAAAAGTTTGCAGTGATTTCAATTGACAAACATGTTGTGGCTTGGATAAAATAAATGAGGATTGACAGGGGTATGAACCATGAATAAAAAGGACAGAAGGGACAATCCACTGCTCGCAGCCGGACTAGTCGGCGCACTCGGATTGCAAGTCGCTGTATGTATCTTTTTAGGCTATTGGATCGGCTCTTCTCTCGGGAACCGTTTTGGGGACGCGAAGGGATGGACGCTCGGTGGCATACTGGTCGGTCTGGCTGTCGGACTACTCTCAGCCATTCTGCTTGTTAAGAAGGTTATGGAGGACGCCGATGGATAAAATAATGAAGACAGCATTACGTACGCTTATTTATGCAATGGCGGTATGCCTAATTGTATGGGCTTTCTTGCCGGACTGGCGTACGGTGTCTCTCGGTCTTCTTGTGGGATTGGCAGCAAGTTCCATGAATGCGTTTTTACTAAGACGCAGAGTAGAAATGGTCACCCTAGGAGCAGCGGGGGTTGGGCCACGCAAGAGAGGTCTTGGTCTAGGAAACCGCATCGCAACAGTGTTGCTGGTTGCCATGATCGCCTATCGTTTTCCGGAGGATCTCAGCATGCCGGCCGCGTTAGCTGGCTGTATGGTCATGCCGTTTATTCTTTTGGTAGCAGCATATATTCACAATAAACGACAATCTTAGCGGAAAGGGGTGAAAATTTTAGATGCATGAATTTCCGGTGATGCCACTGGGGCCGTTTAATATTGACATTTCGACCTTGGTAGCACTTGTGGTTTCAGTCATTGTGACGTTCTTGATCGCTAAGCTGGCTGTTCGCAACCTTTCGGTGGACAACCCTTCGAAGATGCAGAACTTTTTGGAATGGGTCGTTGATTTCGTTCAAAACCTTATTTCGAGCACAATGCCTGCAAAACGAGTCAGACCGTTCGTTTCTTTAGGAATGACGCTGATTATGTTCATTTTCATCTCCAACCTGCTCGGTTTGCCTTTCGGTATTGTAACCGAAACTAGTACTGTTAATGAAAATATCGGTGTTACGCAGGAGTTATTGGATGAGAAGCATGGACATGTTGAACTTGCTTGGTGGAAATCGCCAACTGCTGATATTTCAGTAACGGCAGGGTTAGCGCTTATCGTATTCGTAATGGTCCATTTCCTTGGTCTGAAACAGAATAGAAAGCACTACTTGAAGCATTATTTCCATCCTTACCCAGTATTCTTCCCAGTTAACCTTATTGAGACAATCGCTAAGCCAGTAACACTCGCGCTTCGGTTGTTCGCTAACATCTTCGCAGGTGAAGTACTGATTGCAACAATCCTGATGATGGGCTGGATTGGTACGCCGTTCCTGGTTGCATGGCAGGGCTTCAGTCTTTTTGTAGGCGGTATTCAAGCTTTCTTGTTCACGATTCTTACGATGGTATATATTTCACAAGCTGCCATTCACGATGAAGAGGAAGCACATTAATTTTCGCTTTATGCCTTAATTCAACATTGAGGTTGGTTATACAAAAAAACAACAATTTTCGAGGAGGATTTTAAAAATGGAATTATTAGCAGCAGCTTTGGCAGTAGGTTTGGGTGCAGTTGGCGCGGGTGTAGGTAACGGTATGATCGTTAGTAAAACAGTTGAAGGTATCGCTCGTCAACCTGAACTTCAAGGTAAATTGCAAACAACAATGTTCATCGGTGTAGGTATCGTCGAAGTTGTGCCTATCATCGGCGTAGTTATCGGCTTCTTGGCTTTCTTCCAAGCTTAATAACTGAAATTGGCGGGGAAGGCCTTAGCCCTCTTCGCCTTCGTTATGATTAAGACAATATTGTGGTGAGAAAGGAGCGGCATCTATGTCATGGGTTTGGGAATCTACAGTAATCGCAATGGTTGCGTTTGGTGTTTTGTACTGGTTACTCAATAAGTACGCATTTGGCCCATTATTCGAAGTAATGGAGAAGCGCAGACAGCTTGTGCTTGAACAAATGAATACAGCTGAGAACAGTCGTAAAGCGGCTGAGCAGCAAATGGAAGAGCAGAAGGCTGCACTCCAACAAGCTCGCAAAGAAGCTTACGAAATTATTGAACAATCCAGAACAACGAGCTCGAAGCAAGCAGACGAGATCGTTCAAACAGCAAAAACAGAAGCATCCCGTCTGAAAGACGATGCTCTCAAAGATATCGAAAGCGAGAAAAACAAAGCAATTGCAGCGCTTCGTACTGAAGTTGGCGGCATCTCCGTAAAAATCGCATCGAAAATTATTGAGAAGCAAGTGGATGAGAAATCACAAGAACAGCTTGTTGGTCAATATTTGAAAGAAGTTGGAAATAAATGAGCCGCGATGCAGTCGTAGCGAAGCGCTACGCTAAAGCACTGTTCGAGGTTGCACAGCAGCAAAAGGTTGTTTCAGAGGTTCAGGAGCAGCTTAAGCTGATCGTGCAAGCTCTTGAGCAGGACGCTGACATTGAAAAGTTCCTGTCTGTTCCAAGTATTGCTCCAGAACAAAAGATTGCCGTTCTAAAAGCAGCATTCGGTGATCGAGTATCTTCACTGGTATTCAACACTGTACAGATTCTTATTACTCGCAGACGCCAAGATATTATTGCTGAGGTTTATGCAGCATATACGAAGGTTGCGGGAGATTCGCTCGGTCAAGCACATGCTACGGTTTATTCCGCACAAGCTTTGTCTGATGCTGAGCTTGCTAACGTAGCGGCGCAGTTCGGACAATTGACTGGCAAAGCTATTATTGCTGAGCAAATAGTAGAACCTTCATTGCTTGGTGGCGTACAAGTACGCATCGGCGACCGTCTTTATGATGGAAGCTTGTCCGGCAAGTTGGAACGTTTACAAAAATCGTTTAAAATCTAATGCACTGTAGATAGGGGTGAACGAATTGAGTATCAGACCTGATGAAATCAGCACGCTGATTAAACAACAGATCGAAAATTTTAAATCCGAAATTCAAGTCGTAGACGTCGGCACCGTAATCAATGTCGGTGACGGTATCGCCCGCGTACACGGTTTGGAAAATGCGATGCAGGGTGAATTGCTCGAATTCTCAAACGGTGTAGTCGGTATGGCTTTGAACCTCGAAGAAAGCAACGTGGGTGTCGTTATCCTTGGACCATATACGGATATTCGCGAAGGCGATCAAGTTAAACGTACAGGCCGTATCATGGAAGTACCTGTCGGCGAAGAGCTTCTTGGCCGCGTAGTAAATCCACTTGGACAGCCACTAGATGGTAAAGGTCCAATCAACACGACTCAATTCCGTGCGATTGAATCTCCAGCACCAGGCGTAATCGACCGTAAATCGGTTCATGAGCCTATGCAAACAGGTATGAAAGCTATCGACGCAATGGTACCAGTAGGCCGCGGACAACGTGAGCTTATCATCGGTGACCGTCAAACGGGTAAAACATCCATTGCAATCGATGCAATCATCAACCAAAAAGGCAACGGCGTAAAATGTATTTACGTTGCTGTTGGTCAAAAGCAATCCACTGTTGCAAACGTAGTGGAAACACTTCGTCGCCACGGTGCTCTTGAATACACGATCGTAGTAACTGCTGGTGCATCTGAGCCGGCTCCATTGCTCTTCCTAGCTCCTTATGCTGGTTGTACAATGGGTGAGTACTTCATGTACAAAGGCGAGCACGTTCTTGTTATCTACGATGATCTATCGAAACAAGCTGCTGCTTACCGTGAGCTTTCCCTATTGCTTCGTCGTCCACCGGGTCGTGAAGCATACCCAGGTGATGTATTCTACCTTCACTCCCGTTTGCTAGAGCGTGCGGCTAAACTAAGCGACGCTAGAGGCGGCGGCTCAATGACGGCATTGCCATTCATTGAGACACAAGCATCAGACGTATCGGCATACATTCCTACGAATGTAATCTCCATTACAGACGGTCAAATCTTCCTAGAAGCAGATCTGTTCTACTCCGGTCAGCGTCCAGCGGTTAACGTTGGTATCTCTGTATCCCGTGTAGGTGGTTCCGCTCAAATCAAAGCAATGAAAAAGGTTGCTGGTACGCTTCGTCTGGATCTTGCGGCTTACCGTGAGCTTCAAGCGTTCTCGCAGTTCGGTTCCGACCTTGACAAATCGACGCTAGCTCGCCTTAACCGCGGTGCGCGCACGATGGAAATTCTTAAACAAGACGTTAACAAGCCGATGCCTGTTGAGAAGCAAGTTATCTCAATCTTCTCTGCTGTTAAAGGTCATTTGGATGAGATTCCAGTTGGCGATATCCTTCGCTTTGAGGAAGAGTTCCACGCGTACCTCGATTCGAACAGCCCTGAAATTGGCCAATCGATCCGCGATACTAAGGATCTTGTTGCTGACAACGAGAAAGCTCTCGTTGAAGCTATCAATAAATTTAAGAAAAGCTTCTCTGTATCGGCATAATTAAGCACATACGGGTGAAACTTATACCTTCTTATAATCCAATATAAATCAAAGCCCGTTCTTTATGTTCGGGCCTAGATAACTTTCTCCACCAACACCAGGCTTTGGAGCAGGTCCAAAGCAACAAAGGCGGGTGAAACCAAATGGCAAAAGGTATGCGCGATATTAAACGCGAAATCAAGAGTAAACAAAATACGAAGCAGATTACGAAAGCAATGGAGATGGTTGCCGCTTCCCGCCTAAGAAAGGCACAAGAAGCAGCGCAAGCATCACGCCCATATGCTGAGAAGCTGAAGGAAGTTGTAGCAAGCATCGCAGCTGGCACTAAAGATGTGAAGCATCCGATGCTAGAGAAGCGTCCAGTGAAAAAAACGGGTTATCTCGTTATTACATCGGACCGTGGACTAGCGGGCGGCTACAATGCGAATATTCTTCGTAAAGTAACGCAAACGATTCGAGAGAATCATAAGTCGACGGATGAATATGTATTGTTCGTTATCGGACGGAAAGGTCGCGACTATTTCCGCCGCCGCAATATGACAATCGTTGAGGAAGTTATCGGCTTGCCGGATGCTCCTACATTCGCAGACATTAAATCGGTTGCTTATTCAGCCGTTAATATGTTCTCAGAAGGCGCTTATGATGAGTTGTACTTGTACTATAACGAATTTGTTAATGCGATTACTCAAGTGCCGACAGACGTACGTTTGCTGCCTCTTGCAGAAGTAGGCGGGAACACGGCTGTCACATCGTATGAATACGAGCCATCACCGGAGGGCGTGCTTGAAGTGCTGCTGCCTAAATATGCGGAAACGCTCATTTACAGCGCAGTTCTAGACGGAAAAGCAAGTGAGTTCGGGGCACGTATGACTGCCATGGGAAGCGCCACGAAAAACGCGACGAAAATCATCAACCAATTGACGCTCACTTACAATAGGGCGCGTCAAGCAGCGATTACACAAGAAATTTCCGAGATCGTTGCTGGGGCAAATGCTCAATCTTAATATATACACTGCAAGGGCCAGGCGCTTGCGATAAGCTGACCGGCGTGCAGTTACAAGAAGGAACCAGGAGGGAAAACCATGAAAAAAGGACATGTTGTATCCGTCATGGGTCCGGTCGTAGACTTAGAGTTCGAACGCGGCAATTTGCCGGAAATTTTGAACGCTGTCAAAATCGAGCAAAAGGGCGAAGCAGGCGGCATTGATATTAACTTGACGCTTGAAGTAGCCGTTCACCTCGGTGACAATAAGGTACGTGCCGTAGCTATGAGTACGACAGACGGTCTTGTACGCGGTATGATTGCCGTAGATACAGGCGCACCTATTACTATTCCGGTTGGTGCTTCTACGCTTGGTCGCGTATTTAACGTGCTAGGCCAACCAATTGACGAAGCTGGCGATGCTTCATCGGTAGTTAACCTTCCGATTCACCGCGCAGCACCTGCTTTCGACGAATTGTCCACGCAAGCGGAAATTCTTGAAACAGGAATTAAAGTAATCGATCTTCTCGCTCCATACGCAAAAGGCGGTAAAATCGGCCTCTTCGGCGGCGCGGGTGTAGGTAAAACGGTTACGATTCAAGAGCTTATCAACAACATCGCACAAGAGCACGGCGGTATCTCCGTATTCGCGGGTGTTGGTGAGCGTACTCGTGAAGGTAATGACCTTTACCACGAGATGAAAGATTCCGGCGTACTAAGCAAAACAGCGATGGTATTCGGGCAAATGAATGAGCCGCCAGGCGCACGTCAACGCGTAGCCTTGACTGGTCTGACAATGGCTGAGTATTTCCGTGACGAAGAAGGAAAAGACGTACTATTGTTCGTCGATAACATCTTCCGTTTCACACAAGCAGGCTCCGAGGTTTCGGCCCTTCTAGGCCGTATGCCTTCCGCGGTAGGTTACCAGCCAACATTGGCAACTGAAATGGGTCAATTGCAAGAGCGTATTACGTCTACGAAAAAAGGTTCGGTTACTTCGATCCAAGCGATCTATGTACCTGCCGATGACTATACGGATCCAGCTCCAGCAACGACGTTTGCCCACTTGGATGCTACAACGAACTTGGAGCGTAAAATTTCCGAGATGGGTATCTTCCCAGCGGTTGATCCACTCGCGTCATCTTCACGTATCCTAAGCCCATCTGTATTGGGTGCAGAGCACTATAACGTAGCTCAAGGCGTTAAGAAAATTCTTCAGCGCTACAAAGAGCTTCAAGATATTATCGCAATCCTTGGTATGGATGAGCTAAGTGAAGAAGATAAATTGACCGTGTCTCGCGCACGTAAAATTCAACTATTCCTTTCTCAACCGTTCCACGTTGCTGAGCCGTTTACAGGAACTAAAGGTAAATATGTACCTGTAAAAGAATCGGTTCGCAGCTTTAAAGAAATTCTCGAGGGCAAACATGACGACCTTCCGGAAGAAGCTTTCCGATATGTTGGTGTGATTGAAGAAGCCGTGGAGAAAGCCAAAACGCTTTAATAGCGAAAGGCGGGAGGAATCCACATGAGTTCTTTTTTAGTAGAGATTGTAACACCTGAGCGTAAAGTATACGCAGAGACTGCGAATATGGTTAGTGTAACAGGCGTTGAAGGTGAGCTTGGCATATTGCCAAATCACATTCCACTTGTCACACCGCTTCGTATTGCACCTGTCGTTATCAAACGCGGTAATCAAGTAGATGTAGTAGCAGTTAATGGAGGCTTCATCGAAGTACGCAAGGATAAGATCGTTATCCTTGCTGAGAGCGCTGAGCTTGCAACTGATATTAACGTTGAACGTGCAGAAGCCGCTAAACAGCGTGCTCAGCAGCGTCTTGCTGCGAAGCAAGACCAAGTTGATTTCCGCCGTGCAGAGCTTGCTTTGCAGCGTGCGATGAATCGTCTGCATATTAAACACAAATAAGCAACAACCACCAAAGCACTGTCAGCGCCTTAAAGGCGCTGGCGGTGCTTTTTTTTATAGGAAAAGAGAGGTTAGATGTAAAGATAGCTAATATGTAACATATTATAGTGTAGATGAAAGTCAGTGCTGAATTCCAATGTCAGGTTGATTCGAATATTCGTGTTTCACCCCCTATTCGGTGTTATGTATTCTGAAATATGCGTGTTTTCGACAAAAAAACTAATTATTTGTATATAATTCCCTCTAATATATGTTAATATAGTTAACATCACAGACAATGAAAATAGCGGGGGGAGAATCATATGTTTGACTGGCTAGGTATAAAAGTAGGGTTTCCGCTCTGGGTTTCATGGCAATTGAATAAAGATATGAGAACAGATGTCGAGCAAAGCTTTGAGGGGATTGCGGAGACACGTAAGGAATTGCTAACTGCATGGGCAATGGAGTATTGGAATTACATCGATCAATTGGGTGGCCAACTGACAGAACTCCTCGCTCAAAACAAAGATTTTACTACTTCTACTGAACAGTCGCAAATAGAACGATTATTTGAAAGAACATATGCTCGAGCGATCGATATAACCGAGCTGTTTTTACTCGATGTGAAGCAAACCGTTATCAGCTCCACACACAGTCCGCATATTGGGACAATCTATCAAGAAGATAGCAGCTTGCAGCTTGGACTGAGCTACACTAAGCAGTTGAGCAGCCCTCGTCGATGCTTGTTTGGGCCTTATAGTGATTCTCTCACCTTAAAGCTAGGAGCGCGTTCTTCCTCTTTTCATGACAAAATGACTCTATTATTTATGCTTCCAATTACGGTAAATGGCAGCTTTGCAGGGACGTTATGCGCGCGTGTGCCGAATGATGTACTAGGAGATTTAATTCAGCGAGAATCGGGCCACGTCTATCCGGATTCGGGTGATAATTATATCTTTATGGCGAAGGCAGGCTTAAATACTCATATAGCGCCAGGGACGGCTCTATCTCGAAGCAGGTTCGAGGACCGAACATTCACACATGGTGAAAATCTCAAGGATGGCGTAACAACTGATTGGGGCAAAGTTTCGATCAAGGAGCATACAGAGCTTGAAATTGTCTTTAATGATCCGGCAACTGGGCAGCTTCATCCTGGGGTTGCGAATACCATTGCAAACGACAGCAATCTATTCGTTGAATATCCAGGTTATTCGGATTATAGGCATATATCGGTTATTGGTAAGGGAGTGACCTTTCAGCTGCCGCATTGTCCGGACAAATGGGGGATGATGTGCGAGGGAGATTTGGAGGAAGTATATCGCATTCGCAGTATAGGATGGAGACAACGCAAGCTGCAGCTTATATCGATTACGAGTGTTAGTATTTTGTCGGCATTGCTTATGTTATTTATTGCCGTTCATGCTCCGGTTTGGGTGACTGCAACAGCGGCAGGTTTATTCAATCTTGTATTTGGATTGTTATTCATTGCTGCCTTTCAAAATAGGGAGTCGAAGCGTGTCGTATCGCATTTGCGCCAAATTAATCGTTTTATTCGCATCAATGCAGAAGGAAAGGGCGATCTGACCCAGCGCTTGCAGCTTAATCGTTTTGATAATGATGAATCGAAAGAATTAGCCAAATGGATTAACAATATGATAGATTCCTTGGAAGGCATAATGCTGCAGGTTAAGCTTGCTTCCTCTGATGTTCTATCCAGTCAATATGTCCTGAACGAATCAGCAGCTGTCACTTCAGCTTCAACGGAACGAGTTAGCGGGAAAGTGTCCGATATGATTGGAAGCATCCGATTGCAATTGAAGGATATTGATATGGCGAAGGATGCTGCAGGCGATATGCAGGCAACGCTGAAACAGATCGAAGAGCAGGCAGCAGGGCAGATTGAGGTAGCCAAAGCCGAGGTTGATCGCATCGGGGAGAAGATGCTTCACATCTCTGCCAAGGTAGGAGAAACCAACGGTACCATTCATAAATTTATGGATACGGTGCAAGAAATACAAGGGGTCTTGCATGTTATTGAAGAAATATCTGCACAGACGAATTTATTAGCGCTTAATGCATCGATCGAGGCAGCGAGGGTTGGTGAGCAAGGCAGAGGTTTTGCCGTTGTGGCGTCGGAAATCCGCAAGCTTGCCGATATGACCAAAAAGTCGACCGAGGAAGTGCATGAAATTACTCGTCACATTTATGATGAAGCGAAACAAGCGTACGCCTCTATGGATGAAGGCACTCGCGTAGTTGAAGAGGGCAATCAGCTAGTAGCAGCCGCTGCTAGTACGCTTGCTTCCGCACATGCCGAGGATCATCGCAAGACGCAGGTCGTTGATGAGGTGGTGCAGCTAATGGAGAAAATCGCACTGGTAAGCAGAGAAAATCGGAGGATTTCTTCCGATGTAGAGAGCAAAGTACAAGAGCTCATAGGCGAAATGACGAATGTGAGACAAACGTCTCAGAGTGTGGAGTCTATAACGACGCTGCTTCAACAGCTTGTTGGCCAGTTTAAGCTGACAGAATCACGAATAAGATAAGTGAACGAGATAGGGTTGCAGAAGTCCGTGTAAAACGGAGCTGCGGCTCTTTTTTTATGCGATGCATTCTTTAATCAACTAAGACACAATACATAATAATGCCATGGAAGAGTTATCCTAAGCATCAATCCAATTGAGCAACAGAAAGGAGATGGGTAAATGTTCCGAACCTATAAGCAGGGCAATGGCAGCGCTGGTCAAAAGGCTGATAAGCGTATAACCAAAGCAGAGATGCATGAAAAGGAGCAGCTTCAGCCTTTTGCGGAGAAGGCCCTTTTCACTTCTCTGGAGCAAAATATGGAGACTATGAAGCGTGAGCTGGGTGAGAGTCAGGATATTATTTATCGTGAGCTGCAGTTGACGGATAGAGGTCACACGAAAGCGCTAATTGTTTATGTACAAGGGATGATTGATGATGAACGCTTTGACCATTTTGTCATTCAACCCATGCATGTGGGCAAATATCCGGAGGATATTGATTTAGAGCCTGTTGAGCTGCTTGCGTTTATGAAAAACAATTTGCTCTCAACGGGTATTGTTAATGATTTATATGATTGGAAGCTACTTTTTCAAAAATTGTTTATGGGTTATTGCGTCATCATGATAGAAGGTGCAAGCCAGGCGATAGCAACCAATGTAGTTGGGGGAGCAAGAAGGAATGTAGAAGAGCCGAAAACCGAGATGGCCATTCGTGGTCCTAGGGAAGGGTTTACGGAGTCGATTAGAACAAATACATCGCTGATTCGCAGGAAGATACGAAGCCCGAAGCTGTGGATGGAGCAATGGACGATCGGAGAAATTTCACAAACTCCCGTATGCATTATGTATGTCAAAGATTTGGCGGATGAGAATGTGCTTACGGATTTAAGAGAACGCCTGGAAGAAATACAAATTGACGGCATACTTGAATCCGGTTATATCGAGGAATTAATTACGGATCAGAAGTGGTCGCCGTTTCCTACCATCATGAGTGTAGAGCGGCCGGATGCTATCGCAGGCAATTTGCTTGAGGGCCGAATAGCGATTTTTGTTGATGGGACGCCATTTGTTCTCATTGTGCCCACGATTTTAAATATGTTTTTTCAGGCTTCAGAAGATTATTATCAGCGGTTTGATATCGCGACGTTTCTGCGGATGCTTCGTTTTGTTTCCTTTTTAATCGCACTGCTTATGCCGTCGATATATGTCGCAATCGTTGGATATCATCAGGAAATGATACCGACTCAGCTGCTGCTAAAGCTTGCAGCACAGCGGGAGGGTGTGCCTTTTCCCGCCTATTTGGAAGCTTTTATTATGGAATTTGTATTTGAAATATTGCGGGAAGCCGTTGTCCGAATGCCTAGTGCTGCGGGTAACACGATATCGATCGTTGGAGGTCTCGTTATCGGACAGTCGGTCGTAGAGGCAGGAATCGTCTCGCCAGCCGTCGTTATCGTCGTTTCCTTCACAGCGATTGCCAGCTTCGTATCTCCTAACTACAGTCTTGGAATTGCGGCTAGGCTGCTGCGCTTTCTGCTGCTTCTAGCAGCGTCGACACTCGGTTTTTATGGAATTGGATTAGTGGTGCTGCTGCTTCTGCTGCATTTGAGCAATTTAAGATCGTTTGGCATGCCCTATATCAAACCATTCGCCCCGATGTATTTAAAGGATATGAAGGATACGCTGGTTAGGGCGCCACTTTGGATGATGCGGGAACGGCCAGTGAAGCTTGCTTCGAGTAATAGAGTTAGACAAGACATTGAAACGGAGCATAGGAAGGAGCCGCAGCAATGAGCCATGGCAGCGTCAATGCAAGGAAACGGATATTTTCATTCAGGAAAATAGGACGGAAGCTCATTCTTGTATGGACAGCATGTATGCTGGCACTATTGAACGGCTGTTGGGATTTACGCTATTTGGACAAGCTCGGTGTTGTATACGCCATAGGAGTGGATGATGATCCAACTGGAAAAAATAAGCTTCAATTGACCGTTCAGGTCGTATTGCCCCAAAACGTTGCAGCGGAGACTAAAGGGGCCATTGGCGGCACCGCGGTGACGACGTTTACGGAAAAAGGGGACACATTGTTTGAGGCGATTCGAAAAATGTCGACTAAAACATCTAGACGGCTTTTTTTCTCCCACACACAAATGCTGATCGTCAGCGAGAGTATGGCTAGAAAAGGCATCTATCCCTTAGTTGATTTAATTGAGAGAAATCCAGATATACGGACTGATATTTCAGTGCTTATTACACGGGGGACGAGGGCGGAGAATTTGCTACGGTTAACGACGCAAACAGAATCAATTCCTGTGAATCAGCTTCGGGAAATGATTGAAGTGAATCAGTCTGCGTATGCGTCGAACTATGTCGTGTTAGTCAAAGATTTAACGAGACTATTGGGAAGAGGGAAGCAGCAGGCTGTATTGCCCTCTGTTCTGATAGAAGGGAATAAGGAGCAGGGCCATTCGAATGATAATTTAAACACCATACCTGCTAAAGCGATTCCGGTATTGTCGACGATGGCTGTTTTTCGCGATGGCAAGCTTGTTGGCTATTTGAAGTCCAAGGATTCAAGAGGTCTATCTTGGCTTCAAAATAAAGTGGAGAGCACTGTCGTAAAGCTTGGATGCCCGGAGTCAGAAGGGGAGCTCATTGTTGAGGTACAGGATACGGCGACCGTGTATAAGGTTAAACAAGATCCGGATGGTCATCCAATTATACAGGTCCATATTAGTATAGGGGGTGGAATTCAAGAAATCATGTGCCACGGCGTCAACATCACGGAGGAAAGTGTACTGATCAAGATCGGCAAAATGACAGATAAAGCGATCGAGGAAGAGGTAGCGGGCACAATCAATAGCGTACAGAAGAAATTCCACACGGATGTATTAGGGTGGGGAAAAGAGGTTTATTTTCAAGAACCTAATATTTGGAGGAAAATCGAAAYGGACTGGGAAGATATTTTCCCTCAAGTGAAAAGCGAAGTCATCTGTACGACTCAAATAACAGGCTCAGGTGTACGAGGCGAATCTATATCGAAATGAGTGAATAGTATGATGGCTCTCATTGTCCTCTTCTTATTTTCCGTTACGGTTGGAACGGCAATATGGAGAAGGAACAGCAAAAAAAACCGTCATCGCGAGGGGGGCTGGGCTTTGGTTATTTTGGTCATAGGGGTGGGGATTATGATGGCAAAGCTAATGCATCTACCGATACCCAATCCAGCAGATTGGCTTACGGCTATTTTCTCGCCTGTATATAAACCCATATTAAAGTGGATTGAAGAGGGGACATAGCATAGATGAGCAAATTTGCGGGAATAAACAATGCCGAGATTACATCGGGGCAATGCGCTAAAATATTGTTTTTATTTGCACTTGGAAGTGCAGCGCTCATATTGCCAACAATGGTGACGTCGATTGCCAAGCAGGATGGCTGGATTTCAATGGTGCTCGCAGGACCGTTTAATTATTTCATACTGCTCACTTATCTAGCGCTTGCTGATCGTTTTCCAAAGCTGACTTTGGCGCAATACTCGGAAAAACTGCTGGGGGTTTGGCTAGGAAAAGTAGTAACTTTACTGTATATTTCTTATTTTTTGTTGTTAAGCGCATTGGTACTGCGGAATATATCCGATTTTTTGAATTTATCCGTATTGCCAGAGACACCGGAGTGGTTCATTAACCTCACCTTTATGATTGTGGTTATATATGGTGTTCTTTTAGGCATTGAGACGATTGCAAGAACGGGTGAGATTTTATTTGGATGGGCGGCCTTAGTTATTGGGATTGTTCTCATTGCTTTGTTCAATCAATTTAATTTTCAAAACTTTGAGCCTTTCTTGTACGACGGCTGGATAAGGCCGATTAAGGGTGTCTATCCGATTCTCGGGTTCCCTATTGCGGAATTCGTGTTTATAACGACGATTTTCCCGCTTGTACGTCAGGAGGATCGCAAAAAATTAAGAAAAAAACTGAAGCTCTCTGTTTTTGCCATTGCGTTTGTAAGTACGCTGATTACGATTTTTTTGGTTGCTGTAATGGGGGTGCAAGAAGCGGGCAGAAGTCCGTTTGCCGTCTATGATATGGCGAAAAACATTAATATCGAAGAGATATTGGTACGTGTTGAAATATTAGTTGCGATGGTTTGGATCGGAACGGTCTTTATGAAGCTTGCGCTTTGCGTTTATGTACTGACGGTTTTAACGGCTCAAATGCTTAAGCTTTCTACCTATCGTCCATTGGTCATTCCCTATGCTTTTGTCATTGTGCCTATCTCGCTCATGGTATATCGAAATGCGGCTCATGCGCATGAATTTGGCATTGGAGTATGGACGGTCTACAGCTTGCTGCATGGTTGTGTTGTACCATTATTGCTGCTCCTGGTTGCTGTTATTAGGGGGAAAAAGGATACGAGCGACGGTCGGTTTCAAGATGAGCAGAAGTCCAGCAGCCGCAGGCAAAAAGGGAATGAAGCAGCAGAAGGGGATTCCGATAAAACGAACAAGGAACCTGCCCTAGGCACAACTCCATCATAGACGGCGGTGGAAGCATTTGTTATAATTGTGAGGAAAATTGACCAAGCGGCTACCTACTCAAATTTACGGAGGCGATCGTGTGGAACACTACTCCAATAATTATGTCGTCGTGGCTATTTTTATCGTGCTTGGCATTATGCTTCCCGTCGTTGCATTAACTGTAGGAAGACTGCTAAGGCCGAATAAGCCAAGTGAGCTCAAACAAACCACCTATGAAAGCGGAAATGAGCCGGTAGGTGAGGGACAGGTCCGTTTTAACATCCGCTATTACTTGTTTGCACTAATGTTTGTCATCTTTGATGTAGAAACCGTTTTCTTATATCCTTGGGCCGTCGCATATAATAAGCTCGGCTTATTTGTGCTAGTCGAAATGTTGATTTTTGCGGGAATGCTGCTTATTGGTCTTCTATATGCCTGGAAAAAGAAGGTGCTGAAATGGAATTCAGTTTAGAATCAATTTCGTTAGAGGAACGCAAAGAGCTGGAACGCAACGTATTTATGGGCACCTTGGAGCAATTGAAGGCTTGGGCAAGAAGCAACTCGTTATGGCCGCTCACATTCGGTCTTGCTTGCTGTGCGATTGAAATGATGGGAACGGGAGCATCGCATTATGATCTGGATCGTTTTGGAGTGATGTTCCGTACCTCGCCGCGACAGTCTGACGTGATGATTGTGGCCGGTACAGTTACGAAGAAGATGGGTCCCCTTTTACGCAGGCTTTATGATCAAATGCCAGAGCCGAAGTGGGTTATCGCAATGGGATCCTGCGCAACGGCTGGCGGACCTTATATTAAGTCCTATTCAGTCATCAAAGGCGTCGATCAGATCGTACCTGTTGATGTGTATATTCCGGGCTGTCCGCCTAATCCGGCCGCGCTGATCTATGGCATCAATAAACTGCAGGAGAAAATTCGCTATGAAGCGAAGACTGGGAAGCGGGTGACCAGTCGATGAGTGAAGAGGATAAACCGGTCGCAGAGACGCCTCCCGTAGACCCGGAGAAGGAAGCCAAGCTGAAGGCAGCTGCGGAAGCACGCGCAGCGAGAGCGGCAGCAAAAGCTAAGGCCGAAGCAGAAGCGAGTGAAGCAGAGCCGGAGCAGCCGAAAGCACCTTCGCCAAGGCAGCCTGAGCTTGATGCCATAGTCGCGCTTCTGAAGCAGGAAATCGCAGAAGCTTCGGTAGAGGATGCCTATGTAAATGAACTGAATGGCGATATGCCGATGATTATTTTACGCAATGAACACTGGCGTGAAGCTGCAAAGCTGCTTAAGGAGCACGAGCAGCTTCAATTTAATTATTTGCGTAATGTGTCAGGTGTCGATTACGAGACCCACATAGAAGTGGTATATCATATGATCTCGCTTGGAACCAAAAGAGAGGTCGGAATTAAGATAAAGACGGAACGGGAAGCGTCAGCCGTCTATTCGGCAACACCAGTCTGGGCAACAGCGAATTGGAATGAACGTGAAATTTACGATTTACTGGGAGTTGATTTTCCTGGACACCCCGATATGCGGCGGATCATGATGCCTGATGATTGGGTGGGCCATCCGCTGCGCAAAGATTATGAGTCGATAGATTCGGAGGTGTAGGCAGCCCTTGATTCGTACAGAAGAACTGCTACTAAATGTAGGTCCTCAGCATCCAAGCACGCATGGCGTATTCCGGATTATCGTTAAGCTTGATGGTGAAGTCATAACCGAAGCGACACCTGTCATGGGTTATTTGCACCGAGGCACAGAGAAGATCGCGGAAAACTTGAATTTCACGCAAATCATCCCCTACACCGATCGAATGGATTACGTCTCTGCAATGACTAATAATTATGTTCTCGTACATGCAGTGGAAACGATGATGGGGCTTGAAGTACCGCAGCGGGCGGAGTATCTCAGGCTTCTCGTTATGGAACTGCAGCGTATAGCCAGCCATCTAGTATGGTGGGGAACTTATCTGCTTGATATTGGGGCAATGAGTCCGTTTCTTTACGCATTCCGTGACCGGGAAATCATTATCGATTTATTTAATGAGCTGTGCGGCGCAAGATTAACTTACAACTACATGCGAGTTGGCGGAGTGAAGTGGGATGCGCCTCCGGGCTGGCTGGACAAAGTGCGCGACTTTATTCCTTATATGGAGAATAAGCTGCAAGAGTATGATAAGCTCGTCAGCGGCAACGAAATTTTCCTTGCCCGCATTAAAGGGATAGGAAAATATGATGCGGCAACAGCGATTGATTATGGCTTATCTGGAGCCAACTTGCGTTGTACAGGTGTAGACTTTGATATTCGCAAGGCGGAGCCCTACAGCTTGTACAGCCAATTTGAATTTGATGTACCGCTTGGAAAAGTGGGAGATTGTTATGATCGCTATCGGATTCGGCTGGAAGAAATCCGCCAAAGCTTGCGTATTTTGAAGCAGGCGCTGGAGCAATTCCCTTCTGGCGGGGAGACGATGGGGAAGGTTCCGCGCGCAATAAGGCCCCCTGCTGGCGAGGTGTATGTGCGGATCGAATCGCCGCGCGGCGAAATTGGCTGCCATATCGTATCCAAAGGCAAAGCAGAACCCTATAGGCTCAAATTCAGAAGACCGTCATTCGTTAATTTGCAAATACTGCCGAAGCTGCTTGTAGGCGAAACGATGACAAACCTCATTACGATACTAGGCGGCATTGATATTGTCGTCGGGGAGGTCGATTGCTAATGCAGTCATGGCTTAACCAATCGCTAACTTGGGGAAATGCACTTGTGCTGTTCCTTTGGGCTGTCGTATTTTTATTCATTGTGCTTGGTTTCGTCACGTACGCCATTTATTTCGAGCGTAAAGTAATCGGGTGGATGCAGCTTCGCATCGGTCCCAATCGCGTAGGGCCCTTTGGCTTGCTGCAGACGGTAGCGGATATTTTTAAGCTGCTCATTAAAGAGGACACGATTCCGAGCAAGGCAGATCGGGCATTGTTCATTCTTGCGCCTGCCCTATCATACATACCGGCATTCTCCGTACTCGCTGTACTTCCCTATACACAAAACTTATATTTCGCAGATCTGAATGTTGGTTTGCTCTATTATGTAGCCCTTTCAGGCATCTCGACGCTTGCCATCGTGCTTGGCGGCTGGGCTTCCAATAATAAGTATGCGCTCCTTGGGGGTATGCGCTCGGCGGCACAAATGATAAGCTATGAGGTACCGCTTGTTATTTCGGTAGTAGGCGTTATTTTGCTTAGCGGAAGCTTGAATCTGCGTGATATTGTAGCGGCGCAGGATGGCGGCTGGTTTTGGAATTGGAACTTCATTCCTCAAATTATCGGTTTTATTGTCTTTATTATTGCAGCTGTATCCGAGCTCAATCGTACGCCCTTCGATTTGCCGGAGGCGGAATCTGAGCTTGTTGCAGGTTATCACGTTGAATATAGCGGCTTTCGGTTTGCATTTTTTATGCTCTCGGAATACGTATACGTTTATGCCATTGCTGCATTAACAACAGTATTGTTTCTGGGCGGCTGGCACGCACCGGCGCCATTTCTTGATTTTGTACCGGGTATTATATGGTTTTTGCTCAAATTTGCGTTTATTGTGTTTTTCTTATTTTGGATTCGTGCTACACTGCCGCGCATACGGGTAGATCAGCTTATGGGTCTTGGCTGGAAGGTGCTGCTGCCGGTGTCGCTGCTTAATGTGTTTCTAACGGCTGTATATTTGGAGCTGTTTATCAAGAATTAGCAAAGGGGAGAAGGAAATGAAAGGAATGCTGCAAGGACTGGGTGTAACACTCAAATCAATGACGGCTCCAAAAGTGACCACCTCCTATCCTGATGTGCCCTTTGTCATGCCGGACCGCTTCCGTGGTATCCAACACTTTATCCCGGATTTATGTATCGTTTGCAACCAATGCGCACGCATTTGTCCAACCGACTGCATTACGCTGACCGGCAAACCGAACCCGGACCCTGATAAAAAGGGCAAGGTAATCGATACTTTTGATATTAATTTTGAAATATGCATCTTATGTGATTTGTGCACCGAGGTTTGTCCGACCGAAGCGATCGTTATGTCCAATCATTTCGAGCTGGCAACCTTCAGCCGCGATGATTTGTTCAAGGATGCAGAATGGCTGACAGACAATAATACACTTACTCGGCAGGACAATAACAATATCGGAGCGCCGGCAAAAGGGGGCGCAAAATAGTTGTTCAATATTGATTTTACAGGCGAATTTGTCGCTTTTTTTATCTTCTCAGCCATCATGATATGCGGCGCTGTCCTAATGATCAGCTTAGAGAAGGTCGTACATATGGTCATCTCTATGGCTGCTGTATTTCTAGGCTTAGCCGGAATGTTCGTGCTTCTGGAGGCTGAGTTTGTCGCATTTGTTCAGGTGCTTATCTATGCTGGAGCAGTCTCGATTCTAATGATATTCGGTATTATGATGACGAAACATCAGCCAGGCGAGCGTGAGCCGGTGAAGCCGCTCCATGAAACGCTTGCCGCCGTAGGCGCGCTCAGCTTGTTTGGCCTATTGTTTTATGCGATCCGTTCAACAACTTTTCCAGAGCCGCAGTCTTTTCAAGCTGGAGAAGACAATACGATGGCAATTGGCGAGCTCTTATATACAGGGTATGTGATACCGTTCGAGCTGCTCTCGGTGCTGCTGACGGTAGCATTTATTGGAGCAATCGTACTTGCTAAAAAGGAGGAGGAATAATTACATGCTTCCTTCCTATTTAACGATGGCGGCTATTTTGTTTTGCATTGGGCTATATGGCGCATTAGTGAAAAGAAATGCAGTCGTCGTACTGCTCTCGCTTGAGCTAATGTTGAATGCGGTCAACTTGAATCTTATTGCCTTCTCCAAATATGGTGTTGTTCCGTCATTGACGGGGCAAATTTTTTCATTATTTACAATTACAGTCGCAGCGGCAGAAGCAGCGATTGGGGTAGCTATATTAATAGCATTGTTCAGATTGCGCGGGACAGTTAATGTCGATGAGTTTGACAAAATGAGGAGGTAGCGCGGCGTATGAATATGTACTCACAGACGGCTTGGTTAATTCCGCTGTTTCCGCTGGCAGCATTCCTCGTTTTGACGGCGCTCGGTCGCAGCTATCGACGAGCGGGCGTTATCATCGGTTCGCTTGGATCATTTGGCGCCTTCGTTCTATCTTTGCTTATTATGATTGATCGACTTGGTACCAATGAAGTGGATTATAATTATTCCTTTGATTGGATTGCTATCGGAGATTATACGCTGAAGATTGGTTTCGAGGTGACCAACCTGACAGCGCTTATGCTGGTGGTCGTGACACTCGTCAGCTTTCTCGTGAATGTATACTCGGCCGGTTATATGAAAAATGATGAGCGAATAACCGTGTTTTTTGGTTATGTTGCCTTGTTCACATTCTCTATGCTGGGACTTGTATTATCCGATAATTTATTATCGCTTTATATTTTCTGGGAACTAGTCGGCGTATGCTCGTTCTTGCTCATTGGCTTCTGGTTTACACTGCCCAAAGCGCGAGCGGCGGCCAAGAAGGCATTTATTGTAACAAGAATCGGCGATGTTGGCTTGCTGATCGCTATTATGCTCCTTTTCTGGTATATGCCGGATCATGCCCTTGATTTCACTACGATTCAAAGCGTATTTGATGGGCAATCGGGTGCGATTACGAACGGGATTACGACGTTGATTGCTTTGCTTATTTTTGTAGGCGCGATCGGCAAATCAGGCCAGTTTCCGCTTCATGTGTGGCTTCCTGATGCAATGGAGGGCCCGACACCGATCAGTGCACTGATTCATGCTGCTACTATGGTTGCGGCAGGCGTATTCCTTATTGCACGAACGTATGATATTTTTCAGGATTCTGCAGCTGCTATGGAGACCATCGCATATGTAGGCGGTTTTACAGCTATATTCGCTGCGACGATTGCACTCGTACAAAAGGATATTAAACGGATATTAGCCTATTCCACGGTCAGCCAGTTGGGTTATATGATGATGGCGCTTGGTCTGGGTTCCTTAACAGGCGGCATCTTCCACCTGTTCACGCACGCTTTCTTCAAAGCGCTGCTCTTCCTTGGTGCTGGCAGCATCATTCATGCGGTACATACACAGAACATTCATGAGATGGGCGGACTTGCCTCGAAAATGAAAGTGACGACATGGACGTTCGCAATCGGCTCCTTAGCGCTCGCTGGCATTCCGCCATTATCCGGCTTTTGGTCGAAGGATTTAATTTTGACGGTTGCTTGGGAGACGAATCCACTATTATTTATTGTAGGTTTGGCAGCCGCTTTCTGTACGGCGCTTTATATGTCTCGGTTGTTCTTCCTTGTATTTATGGGAAAACCAAACGAGGCCTCTTCTCATGCGAGTGAATCACCAGTTTCGATGACGCTGCCGATGATCGTGCTGGCTGCTCTTGCCATTGTTGTTGGGTTTATTGAGACGCCATGGAACGGCGCATTTGGCTCATGGATCACCGATGGGGGAGAGTCGCCTCATAAAAGCGGCATCGCCATTGTTGCATCCATTGCGGTTGGCCTTTTAGGTATTTATATTGGCTGGCTCATCTACGGGAAAAACAGTGTTAACAAAGATGTGCTGCAAGAAAAAATGCCTAAGCTAGTCAAGCTGCTGGAAAATAGTTATTACATCGATGAGATTTATGCCATTATCATAGTGAAGCCGCTGAAGCTGATTGGCTCTGCGCTTATGGCGTTTGATTCTTATGTCATAGGTGGAATTGTGCGGTTGACAGGCACGGCTGTTACCTCGGCTGGGAGAGTGGCTGCCCGTCTGCAGAASGGTCAAGTACAAACCTACGGTTTGGCAGCTGTTATCGGGTTCGTCATTCTTGTGGCTGCTATCGTTGGAAGGAGGTTCCTGCCATGAGCATCCTGAGTGACATTCCGATATTATCACTTATATTACTGGCACCGCTGCTTGGTATAATCGTTCTGCTGCTGCTTCCGAAGCAGCGCAGCAGCTGGATGAAAACAACGGTTGTCATAACCACATTAGTTCCTTTGCTGCTCTCTTTATGGCTTTATGCTGATTATAATAAGCAGCAGGGCGGGGCGGCATATGACGAGCAATATAGCTGGGTGGAAGTGCCGCTAAATAAAGAGGTGCCATCGGGCGTATCCGAATTTAAGTTTACGTTTCAATATGAGCTCGGCATTGACGGTCTGTCGCTTCCGCTTCTGCTTCTCGCAACGCTCGTATCTGCAATGGCTGCACTTGCAGCAGTTCATATCAAGAAAAGATGGAAATCTTTTTTCATATGGTTTCTGCTGCTGGAGCTCGGAATGCTTGGCGTATTTTTAGCCCGTGACCTATTTTTGTTTTTTGTATTTTTCGAGATTACGCTTGTTGCGATGTACTTCTTAATCGGAATTTGGGGTTACTTCAATCGCGAGCGTGCGGCTAATCAGTTTTTAATCTATAACGGAATTGGTTCAGCCATTATGCTGATTGCGTTCGTTATTCTCGTGAACACAGCTGGCTTCCGCGTGGATCAAGTAGGCGAACAAGTTAGCTTTATTTACAGCGGCAGCTATACAGACATCTTCCGCAACATGTCGGACGCATCCGCTTGGGTTAACCTGACTAATGAGCAGCTTGGTTCAATTAATCCATTCCAGTTGACGGATACGATGCAATGGGTGCTGTTTATTATGCTGCTGGTTGCTTTCGGCATCAAGCTTCCGATATTTCCATTCCATACTTGGATGCTTAAGGTGCATACGGAAGCTCCGACCTCGATTGTTATGATTCACTCCGGGATATTACTGAAAATGGGCGCTTACGGTTTACTGCGATTTGGGATTATGCTTTTCCCTGATCAAGCGCGACAATTTGCGACAGTACTGGGCGTGCTAGGCGTCATAAATATACTGTATGGAGCGCTGCTAGCCTTCAGGCAGCGTGAGTTTAAACTAGTGCTTGCTTATTCCTCCATCAGCCATATGGGTATCGTATTGCTCGGGATAGCAGCAATAAACGAGATAGGCTTGCAGGGAGCTGTATACCAGCTCGTATCGCACGGACTTATATCTGCCTTGTTATTTCTGATCGTTGGCAGCATCTATGAACGAACGGGAACGACCGAGCTGCAAGAGCTTGGTGGCTTAGCGCGGTCTATGCCATTTATAAGCGGCGTACTGCTGACTGCGGGGCTCGCTTCACTCGGTTTGCCGGGCTTATCCGGTTTCATAGGGGAGTTTCTATCGCTGCTTGGCCTATTCGAGTCGCATCGCTGGTTGACTGCGGCTGCGGCGCTTGGCATTATTTTGACCGCTGTCTATATGCTTCGCGCTGTACTTAAGATTACATTTGGTCCACAGCGTGAGGCGTTTGGAGCATTTAAGGACGCAAGGCTAATTGAGGCGGCTCCCATGATTGTGCTGCTTGCATTCATTGTGCTTCTCGGCTGTTTTCCTTCCGTCCTTACGGATACTGTGCAGCATGGCATGGATAAGCTGTTCGGACAATTACTTGCATCAAGGGCGGGGGGATAAACCATGTACGAAGGCGTTTCATTTATACCACTGACATGGACGGATATGCTCTACCTTGCCCCTGAGTTTATGCTGGCCGCCATGTTTTTGTTTCTTGTTGTATTGGATTTGTTCTTGCCGAAGCGCGTGAACAGAAAATTCACAGGGTGGCTGACGTTAGCGGGCATTCTTGCATCACTGCTGCTAGTCGTGCTTCGGATGTTGGATATGAATCAGGGAGGAGCATCTGCCGACTCTATCCATCTGCTAAGCAACAGCTACCGCATTGATGATTTCGCCAGCCTGCTGAAAATTGTATTTTTAACGGGTACTGCGCTTATCATCCTGCTCGCCATTGGATCGGATCGGGATGAAGTGGAGATAACAGACAAATCAGAGTATTTCTATTTGGTGCTTCCCGCGCTTATGGGCGCGATGATGATGGCTTCATCAGGAAACCTGGTTACGTTGTATATCGGATTAGAGCTTCTTAGTATTACAAGTTATGTATTGGTTGGCATTAGGCGCAAATCAACTTTGTCTGCTGAAGCGGCATTCAAGTATGTCATTACGGGCGGGATTTCCTCGGCGATGGTGTTGTTCGGCATGTCGTACATTTACGGCATAACCGGATCAGTCGATTTGGGTGTAATTGGGGATGCTTTGCCGCGGGCGATGCAGGATTTCAAAGCGCTTGCTTATGTGGGCTTCCTGTTTATGATTGCTGGATTCGGCATTAAGATTGCAGCGGCTCCGTTTCACGCGTGGGCGCCTGATGTATATCAAGGGGCTCCAACGCCTGTGTCGGCTTTTCTAGCGGTTATTGCCAAAGGTGCTGCGCTGGCTGCTATATTTAGGGTTATGTTTAGCACTAGTTTATTCAGCGCAGCGGGAGAAGCGGCAAAAATATCAAATGATCTCTTCCTGGTCCTGCTGGTGATGGCTGCTGCAGCGATGCTCGTCGGAACGACAGCTGCGCTTAAACAAAGGAACGTGAAGCGATTGCTGGCTTTGTCAGGAGTAGCCAATGCGGGTTACATGCTGGTGCCTATCGGTATTTCAATAACGATGGTTCATAGCAGCAACTTCTCTGAATTTGTTTATTA
This sequence comes from Paenibacillus sp. TAF43_2, assembly GCF_052113545.1. Classification (NCBI taxonomy): domain Bacteria; kingdom Bacillati; phylum Bacillota; class Bacilli; order Caryophanales; family Paenibacillaceae; genus Paenibacillus; species Paenibacillus sp. TAF43_2. The sequence goes on along the minus strand of NZ_JBFRDK010000001.1, from coordinate 35,039 downwards.
TTTGGTTGCTTACTTGTTTATGACGATAGGCGCGTTTGCTGTATTTACGGTAGTTAGCCGYGCATCGGGGCATGAGGAGCTAAAAAGCTTCGCAGGCATGTACTACCGAGCGCCTTGGACGGCAGCGGCTATGGTAGTATTTATCTTGTCTTTATCGGGCTTGCCGATTTCAGGCGGATTTTTTGGGAAGCTGTTTATCTTGCTCGGTGCAGCGAATGCTAAAGCTTATTGGCTCGTAGCCGTTATCGTCGTAAGCAGCGTCATTTCTTACTATTTCTACTTTGGCATTGTTCGTCAAATGTTTATGCGCAGCGGAGAAGAAAATAATGAAGTGCGAATATCTGGAGCAACGGGAGTTGTGATCTGGCTGTGTGCAGCAGCAACGATTGCACTAGGTATTTTCCCAGGACCGTTAATGCAATGGATTGATGCCATATTCTCGATCAAGGACGATTTAATGATAATGGGATAAGCAGATTGTAGTAGAGTGATGCGAAGCATTCGTATTCTAGAGGTGTGAAAATAATAGGTCGTTTAAGTAGATGATGAACGGATGTCTATTTAAACGATCTATTTTTTTGTTTAATCGATGAAGGGGATTTTCGAGGCGGCACAGAGGAAATAGAAAGTAGTTTATAAGCTAAAAATTAGCCATATAGTTAAAGTTACTGTTAAGGACACAGACTGCAGCAGCAGTTTTAGATATGATGATAGTAATGGCTGGATTATAGTCATTTCTTGCATATAGCAAGAAATGAGGAAGCTGTCTGATGCTGTTTATATCAGGAATTACGAGCAGAAATATAATTACAGTGTTTCAGCGGAGAATGTTGCGGGTAATGTGCAGCAGGGGGAGTGTAGGTTCAGAGTATAGTAGACATGAAGTACTATTCTTTCTATGTGAACCAGTGTTGCCGCTCGTCTATATTTACCGGGAAATAATAGTTTGTGCCGAATACTGACGTTCCGAGCTGTAGAGCGGGATAGTTGTAGGACTTTTGTCCTTTTTGTCTTACAGAAACAAGGGAATTGATACCTGCAAAGAGAAATTGTAGTTAAGGAATATCCAATTGAAAGTGGGAACAAACCATAACCCGTTTCATACGAAAAGGCAGAAAATGATGAGCACTCAAAAAGAACCAAAGCGATTACGAAATTCACAATTGATTAGTCAGAGCCCATCTGATGATCGACAGGGCTCTGCGCTCAAAAAGCATACAGCTCGCTTGTCTATGCAAGCAATCGCCATTGCCACGCTCGCCGCGCGCAAGCTCCTTCGTCGCGCGCTGCCCGCGCTGCTGATCGGGAGCATCACCCTCGGGGGCATAGCCCCCGCAGGGTTCGCTCCCGGAGCGGCGCCTACGGCGCTGGCCGCAGCATCCGCTGCGGCTGAGGGCGCCGAAGGCGCCGATGCAGAGCAGCCGCAAAGCTGGCTGCTCAAATGGCGTGACCCCGCGCTAGCGCATGAGCTGCGCGGGACAGTGGTGCTCCGCCGCCAGAATGAGGCGGCGGTCATGCTCGTACGTCCGGCCGCTGAAGGCGCGGACGTACAGGAATGGCTCGACCGGCTGCGAAGCCTGCCGGGCGTAGAGTACGTGCACCCGAACAATAGGGTGCATATGCTTGCTCTGCCTGCCGGCGAGTCGGAGGACGCAGCCTCGGCAGGCTCAGAGGCCGCTCGCAGCGATGCGCGGCCTAAAGAGTCTTCAACATCCAGTGTAACGCCTACAAGCTCTGTATCTTCAGAGGCATCACTCCCAGGAGCTGCGTCTTTTGATTTGTCGTCTACAAGCTCTGTATCTTCAGAGGCATCACTCCCAGGAGCTGCATCTACTGATGTTTCGACTAAAGGCTCTTCACCATCCAATGTATCGCCTGCAGCTTCTGTACCTAACGAAGCATCGCCCTCAGAGACACCTTCGACTCCGCCAGCCGCGTCGCCGGAATCTGAGGCAGCTTCCACAGCGAAGATTGCGACAGCAGCTGCTCCACTGAAAGCTAATGATCCTGAGTTGTCTAAGCAGCTTTATCTCAGTCAGATCGGCGCGCAAAAGGCGTGGGAAACCGTTCGCGAGCAGCAGCAGCTTACGATAGCAATCGTGGATACAGGTGTTGATTTGGAACATCCGGATTTGAAGCCGAATCTTGTTCCAGGCGCTAATCTAGTGAGTCCTGGCGAGTCGCCTGATGATGACAATGGGCACGGTACAAGTGTAGCGGGTGTTATCGCAGCTGTAGGAAATAACGGAATTGGCGTATCAGGCATACTGTGGAAAGCCAAAATCATGCCGATAAAAGCGCTTGATCACCGAGGTGACGGAACAGAACAGGAGCTCGGCGAGGCCATATTGTATGCCGTTCGCAGCGGAGCAAGCATCGTTGTGCTGTCGGTTGGCCTGCATCGATTTTCTCCGTACATGCTCGACATTGTACAATATGCGGAAAGCAAAAACGTACTGCTCGTAGCAGCGGCAGGCAATGACGGCGTCACCTTTGGAGAGAAAGCTGCGGTAAAATACCCGGCAGCTTATCCGACGGTACTCGCTGTCGGTGGCGTCAAGTCGAATAATACGGTCGATAGTCGATCGAATCGAGGCACTGAGCTTGATCTTGTCGCACCTTGGAATGTATATACAACAGCCATTGGTGGACTCTATAAGAAAGAAGAAGGAACTTCAATGGCGGCTCCGCAAGCCGCAGCTGCTGCAGCGCTCATATGGGCTCGCTACAAGGACATGAAGCCTTACCAGATACGCGAGCTGCTGCGCCAAACAGCTAAGGATATTGGGCCGCCAGGTGCGGACAGCACGACAGGCTACGGTGTGCTGCAGATCGACCAAGCGGTGCGTTCAACCTTGAAGCCAGACGGCTTCGAACCAAATGAAACCCAATCAACTGCTGCACGGTTTCCGCTGAACAGCCAAATTTCGGCTTTGCTGCAAGGCGTATCCGACCATGATTGGTATCAAATCGATGCGCCGTATGATGGCACGCTGACCATACAATATGAAGGGCTTGTTCCTAGCGGAAAGATTGTTCCGCCTGTTAGGCTCACCCATTACATGAATGGCGTGAAGCAAAGCACGAGCGATACGAAGCTTGCAAGCAGGTCCATTGATCTTGAGGTTAAAAAAGGGCGGCAGCTCATTCATCTGGAGCTCATCAATCAGAGCAGCAATGATGAATTGCCTTATCTGCTCACGTCTACTTTTACGATGAAGCCGGATGATTACGAGAAAAATGATAAATCGTTTGAAGCCTATGCATTGCAGCCTCGTATGCAGTCGATTACGGGCAACTTTCATCAAACCGCCGATCGCGACTGGTTTACGGTAACCTTTACGCAGAGCGGGAAGCTAAGTCTTACGCTTAGTACGAATACGGCACGTATTGATCCTGGGCTTGCTATACAGAAGGCAGGGCAACAATTAATGGTGTACGATGATGAGGGTGAAGGGGAGACTGAGCAGTCGCCAGTCATAACTGTGACTCCTGGTAAATATTATATTCGTGTTCACAATGCGATCTCCTCAGAAGCTAGTCCGACCATAGGCACCTACATATTGAAGATGGATTATATGCCAAAATATGATGATCCGAATGAGCCAAACGATAAATCGTACGAGGCGTTTATGATTAATCCAGGTACGGAGTACCTTGGTGTAATTAGCAGCTACTCCGACGTAGATTGGTTTCAAATCCGGGTTTCGAACGCCAGCATCATCAGCATGACGGTAAACGGTGTGCCGCTTGACGTTGATTTGAGCCTCTTGCTCTATGATAAACGGATGAAGCAGCTTACGGCATCCAAAACAAAAGCAAGCGGGAAGCTGCAAACTGAAGAAAAGCTGCTGCAGCCTGGTGTGTATTACGTAAAGCTGGAAGCAGATGCTCCTTTTGACAAGCAGTATTATCGCTTAAAGGTAAAATCAGAGGAGTTGATTGCTGGATTCCGTGATATTAAAGGTCATTGGGCTCAAAATGAAATCGTCGCGTTAAACAAAAAAGGCATTATTAACGGAACAGGACAAAATCGCTTTGAGCCTAGACGCTCCATAACGCGAGCCGAGGCTGTTTCAATGGTTGTGAAGGCATATAAGCCAGCTTCATCAAGTCGCGTGCAAGGGAAGCGATTCAAAGACGTCCCATTAAAACATTGGGCTAATGATGCGAYTACGAGGGCTGTAGAGCAAGGCTGGGTAAAAGGATTCCCGAATGGCGAGTTCAAGCCGGATCAGCCGATTACAAGGGCGGAAATGGCAATGATTATCGGTTATGCGGAAGGTGTACGGCCTAAGCTGCCTGTTATTGATCCGTTCGCCGATGTACCAAAGTCTCATTGGTCAGCACCCATGCTGTATGCCATGAAGTTGAACAAACAAATTGAAGGGATAGAATCAAATCTGTACAAACCAAGCCTGCAGGCTAGCCGTGCAGACTACACGGTGCTGCTCCACCGATTTATCGCCTAATATTTTCATCAAACAAAATGGCTTCCAGTTACGTTAATAATATGAAGCAAGATAAATGCTGCTTGTAAAGCTGCTTGAGTTTGAAGCTTAAAACATGAAAAAGCTCAGGAGGCATCATGGACGTTAATTATGGTCTTATAAATGGTTTGCAAAACTACACCGGAATGACCGGGTTGTTTTCTATAATCATTGTTATTCTCAGCATTATTCTGGTGTGGTTTGTATTGCAAGAGGTGAAATGGGAAGCTTTTTTCCGTTTTCCAAAGAGTCCAAAGGCCCGTTTGTTTCAAGTATTTGTTGCTATTATTATGGGTCATTTGTTAGCAAAATTCATCTTGGAATATTGGGGCTACACCGTTCTTCTCAAATCGTTTGTCGAATAACAAAAGCGAAACATGTCAACAATGGGTAATACATGACGGTCTCAAAAAGCCGATGGCTTGCGAATAGGTATAAATCAGGACCCGTAATCGTACTGGAAACGTAGTTTTTTCGTGAAAAAGAGACGTTTTTGGAGAAAAAAGTCATAAAATGCGCTGGGAATGACATGTAAAAAATGGTAATAATATAACGCTTGTCGATTGGTGTAATTGAGTGATAAGATGAAGGTTGGGTAAAGTGAGATAAACCTTTTTTTTCACAAATAGGAAATAGAAAATGCAGTTCGCGGAGGGAACCAAAAGATGACCAAAATTATCGTCCGCGGAGGCCAGCGTTTGAAGGGAACGGTCCGTGTTAGCGGAGCAAAAAATGCAGTACTCCCCATTTTAGCGGCCTCATTATTGGCGACAGAAGGAGACAGCGTCATCTATGACGTACCCCTCCTCGACGACGTTATGACGATTCAGAAGGTGCTTGCCTCTTTAGGCGCACAATTATCCTATAATAATGAAACGATGCGCATTACAGCGCAGTCCATTACGACTTATGAAGCTCCTTATGAGCTTATTCGAAAAATGCGGGCATCCTTCTTAGTTATGGGTCCTCTTCTTGGTCGGATAGGCAAGGTAAGAATTTCATTGCCTGGCGGCTGTGCGATCGGCACTCGTCCGATTGATCAGCATTTGAAGGGCTTTGAAGCGATGGGCGCTGAAATTACGCTTGGGCAGGGCTTTATCGAAGCCAGCACAAAGACGCGTCTTAAGGGTGCGAAAATTTACCTAGACGTAGCCAGCGTAGGCGCAACGGAAAATATTATGATGGCAGCTGCTTTAGCAGATGGCACAACGATTCTTGAGAATGCAGCCAAAGAACCGGAAATCGTGGATTTGGCCAACTATATCAATGCTATGGGCGGCAAAGTTCGTGGCGCTGGTACAGGAGTTATTCGTATTGAAGGCGTGGACCGGATGTATGGCGCAGCCCATAATGTGATTCCTGACCGTGTTGAAGCAGGCACGTATATGATTGCGGCCGCTATTACAGGCGGTGACGTATTCGTTGAAGGTGCAATTTCTGATCATTTGACGCCGGTAATCTCTAAGCTGCAGGAAATGGGCGTAGAAATTACGGAGAGCGATAACGGAATTCGTGTACAATCGAGCAAGCAATTGAAATCGGTTGATGTGAAAACATTGCCGCATCCAGGTTTCCCGACAGATATGCAATCTCAAATGATGGCTCTTCTCCTCGTATCTGAKGGAACAAGCGTTGTGACGGAAACGGTTTTCGAAAATCGTTTTATGCATGTCGAGGAATTCCAGAAGATGAACGCTCAAATTAAAGTCGATGGACGTACAGCTATCGTTAATGGCGGTATGCCGCTAACGGGTGCAAAGGTATGCGCTACCGATTTAAGAGCAGGAGCAGCACTTATTTGTGCGGCTTTGCGGGCGGAAGGCGAGACTGAAGTAACAGGTCTGCATCATGTGGATCGCGGTTATGTCAACATTACAGGCAAGCTTGCAGCTCTTGGGGCTGATATTCATCGTATTGAGCTGATTAGCGAGGAAGACACGGCGGCAAGCAAGACATCCGTTTCGGTCCAAGTTACATCGGCAGTGCGTGATACCGCTGCTGTAGTGGCGATCTCTTCAACGTCTTCTGATGTGGATACAGCTGCTTCCTTTAAGCGTGAGAAAGAGGTTGCGGTTCTCAAAGTTCAGCCGACGTGGGCTTAATTTTCCGTTAAGAACAAGATAAAGAAGCTGTTTCAAATAAGTCGCAAAGGGCTTATCTGAAACAGCTTCTTTTTGTTCGGACAATCTATACTTTTGAAATATTTATTAAGTATAATAAGGCTAACCATTTAGCTATAATGGTTACTACTACTGCAATAAGCAAAGGGGCGGCCATGGCAACGATACACGATGTGGCAAAAATAGCGAACGTATCCGTGACGACGGTTTCCCGCGTTTTAAACAATCGGGGTTATATTAGTGAAGCAACGAGAACGAAGGTTTATCAAACGATGGAGCAATTAAATTACCAGCCGAATGAGATTGCCCGCTCTTTACTAAGAAAACAATCTAACGTTATTGGTCTTATTATACCTAGTGTAGCTCATCCTTTTTTTAGCGAGCTCGCGAATCACATAGAAAACTATGCTTATGAGCTCGGCTTCAAAATGCTGCTTTGCAATTCCCAGCTTGATCCTCAGAAAGAAAAGGATTATATCGAAATGCTGAAGCGCAATCGTGTGGATGGCATTATTATGGGCAGCCATACGCTTCAGGTCGATGAGTACAAACATTTGAACTCGCCAATTGTCACGATTGATCGTCAGATCAGCAGTGAAATTCCGTATATCTCTTCAGATAATTATGCAGGCGGAAGCCTTGCGGCACAATTGCTGGTTAGTGAAGGCTGCAAAAAAATTGCGCATATATGCGGTAATTTGGAGCTTCATTTGCTTGCAAATCAGCGTACAGAAGCGTTTCAAGCCGTGATGAAGGAGAAGGGGATCGAGCATGTCATTATTCAGACTGATATGAATGTGTTTGATCAACTCCAGTACGAGCAAATTATACATCAGCTGTTTCAGGATCATCCCGATCTGGATGGCATCTTCGCAACGAGTGATATTATTGCTGCTTTTGCAGTTAAGGAGTGTGTGATCGCCGGCAAACGAATCCCGGAGGATGTGAAAATTATCGGTTATGACGATATTAGCGCAGCCAGATGGCTCACGCCTGAGCTGACAACGGTGAAACAGCCGATTACAGAAATTGGAAAAATGGCGATTGATTTGATTATGAAGCAAATGAACGAGGAAGCTTTCGAATTTGAAAATATTTTACCTGTTGAACTGATTAAACGAGCTTCTACATAGATTGAAAAAACGTGAAAAACCCAAGCGCAGCAAGGGTTTTTTGTTTTTTTAAAAGTTATGTCAATCGTTTAACATGTCAAACGATTGACATACTCTTATTCACAATTATATAATACGTTTTGTAAGCGGTTTACACGATCGGTAAATCGTCTTTCAATCTTTTTCAATCTCAAAAAATTGGGGGCAATCAAATGAAATCATTGAAATGGATGCAGGCGATAGCATTATCGCTAATGGTAGTTATGGTTGTAACGGCATGTGGCAATTCGAATAATGCGGGATCGTCTAATGGAGGTTCTGCAGTAAAGATATCGTTGCTTAACTCGAAGGGCGAGATTCAAGCCCAGCTCGAAGAGGCTGCGAAAGTATTTAAAGAGGATAATCCTAACATTACGCTTGAAATTATACCGGTACCGGCTGGACAGTCACCTTTTGAGAAAGCGTCTGCGCTTTATGCATCAGGAAACCCGGCTACCATTACGATGCTCGATACAGGAGATGTTGAGAAATTCAAGGATCGTGTTCTTGATCTTAGCGGTGAGAAGTGGATGGCGGATACCGTTGACCGCAGCACGGCGCTAACGACATTTGATGGTAAAAACTACGCTTTCCCGCTTGCAGTTGAAGGTTATGGTTTTATTTATAACAAAGCTGTTGTAGATCAAGCGGTAGGCGGAACATTTGATCCAGCAACGATTAACACAACAAGCGCACTTGAAGAGCTGTTCAAGAAAATCGAAGCTTCGGGAAAAGCGCCGCTTATTATCTCGCCGATGGATTGGTCGCTGGGAGCACATTATTTGCCGCTGGCTTACGCGGGTCAATCAGCTGATACGGCTGCAGTTGCAAAGTTCATAGACGATTTGAAGGCTGGAACAATCGATTTAGCTAGCAATACGGTTTTCAATGGACTAATGGATACATTCGACATCATGACAAAATACAATATCGACAAAGCTTCCCCATTGTCCGGTACCTATGAGCGCGGTCCAGAGGTGCTTGGTAAAGGAGAGGTGGGCATCTGGTTCCAAGGGAACTGGGCTTGGCCACAAATTAGCAGTTTTGATACGGCAAGCGGACAATACGGCTTTCTACCTGTCCCTATAAGCAACAATCCAGATGATTTTGGCAATACACAAGTGTCTTCTGCGGTTTCGAAGCGTTTGGTCATCGACAAGGAAAAAAATACGGCTGAGCAGCAGGCTGCTGCAAAAACGTTTTTGGAGTGGATGGTATACAGCGAGAAGGGGCAAGACTTCCTCGTGAACAAAGCGAATATTATTCCAGCGTTCAAGAACATTACACTTGAAGCGAAAGATCCGCTTGCAAAGTCTATTTCTGAACATATCGCAAACGGCAAAACAGAGGATTCAATCAGCACGCTGCCAGCTGACCACTGGGCTAAGCTTGGCGCATCGATGCAGAAATATTTAGCAGGTGCTTCGGATCGTGCGGAGTTGACGAAAGATATTGTGGAGTATTGGAAGACGGTTAAATAATCCTTAATAGCTTATAGAAGGCTTACCCCGCCAAACGACGGGGTAAGCTGTTTACTCTTTATCGTATTTTGACTTACAAAACCATGCTTGAATGTGAGGGATCATGATGATAACGGAAAAAGGGCTGTGGAATCGATTGCGATTGCGGCTGCTGTTTACCGGACCGACTTTGTTTGCTTTTCTTGCTGTAATGATTATTCCATTCTTGTATGGGATTTATTTGACCTTTACGAATTGGGATGGCATATCGACGACAAGCAGTTTGGTTGGATTTGAGAATTACGTAGCGGTATTCAAGGATGCTGTTTTTTGGAAATCATTTTTGCTTACGTTAAAATATGTTTTTATTTCAGTTGCCCTTATTAACGTCGTTGCGTTTTTGCTAGCCTACGTATTAACGAGAGGATTGAAGGGGCAAAGTATTTTTAGAGCAGGCTTCTTTATTCCCAACTTGGTAGGCGGCATTGTACTCGGCTTTGTATGGCAATTTATTTTCTCGAATGTACTCGTGTATCTAGGCAAAGAATGGGGTATTCCGTTATTCAGCTCCTCATGGCTGGCTGACCCGGACAAAGCCTTCTGGTCGATGATTATCGTCACGGTATGGCAATATGCCGGTTATATGATGGTTATTTATGTAGCTGGGCTTATGAATGTGCCTAAGGATATTTTGGAGGCAGCAAGTATTGATGGTGCGAGCTTATGGACGAAAATGCGCAAAATGATTTTGCCGCTGATGGTTCCATCGTTTATCGTCTGTATTTTCCTATCACTGCAAAGATGCTTTATGGTTTATGACCTGAACGTTTCACTCACAAAAGGCGGACCGTTCAAAAGTACGGAAATGGTATCGATGCATGTTTACGAGARGGCATTTCTATCGCGGGATTATGGCGTAGGCCAAGCAGAAGCATTTGTCCTGTTCCTGCTTGTGGCGACGATTACCATAGCACAGGTTTATTTTAGCAAGAAGCTGGAGGTTGAGGCGTGATGGAGAAAAAGAACCAATGGCTCGCATGGACGAAGTTCATCGCCCTCTTCGTTATTTTAGTTCTGTTCGTCGTTCCTTTCTTTATGCTGCTCATCAACTCATTTAAGGAAAACAAGGCAATAACATCAAGTCCGCTTTCCTTGCCGGATAGCCTAAGCTTCACGAACTACACAAATGCATTTGAAAAAATGAATTTCATATCGGCATTTATGAACTCTGTAGTCATAACTGTGCTTAGCGTTGTACTTATCTCTATTTTAGCTGCAATGACGGCTCATTATTTTGTGCGAAACCAAACAAAAACGAACCAATACATGTTTTTTCTTATGGTTGCGGCCATGATCATACCTTTCCAAGCCATTATGATCCCTCTCGTCAAAATATACGGAACCATTGGTCTTCTTAATAGCAAATGGGCCCTTATTTATATGTATGTTGGATTTGGCAGTCCGCTGGCCGTCTTTATTTATCATGGGTTTGTAAAAAGCATACCAGCCGAGCTGGAAGAAGCGGCGCTTATCGATGGCTGCACGCGGACGCAAACTTTCTTCCGTATCGTATTTCCGGTGCTTGCTCCGACGACGGTTACGATTGCCATTTTGAATGTATTATGGATTTGGAATGACTTTTTATTGCCTTCCCTCGTGTTGATTTCGCCGGATGAGCGGACACTGCCGTTGTCTACTTTCTATTTCTTCGGTACGTATTCGGTTGATTATGGACCATTAATGGCAGGGCTTATGCTGACCATATTGCCTGTGCTTGTTGTCTACTTGTTTGCGCAGAAATATATTATCCAAGGAGTCATGCAAGGCTCAATTAAATAATAAGTAAGGGTTGGATGCTTTATTTTGTATACAAGAGAAAATGCCGACACATTTATTGCAGAACGCAAGTATTTGTTGAAAGAGGAATACCGCCTTGCTTATCATTTAATGAGCGAGTTTGGCTGGATGAATGATCCGAATGGTTTTGTTTATTATAACGGTGAATACCATATGTTCTATCAGCATTATCCCTATCAGCCCGTATGGGGGCCTATGCACTGGGGACATGCGGTTAGCCATGATCTCATCAAGTGGAAGTACCTCCCGGTTGCACTTGCGCCCGATCAGGACTATGACCGTGACGGCTGCTTCTCTGGCAGTGCTGTTGAGCGGGATGGCAAGCTGTATTTGATGTATACGGGACATTTGATAACGGGCCCTAATAGAGAGCTTGATTATAGTCAAAATCAAAATATCGCAGTTTCCGACGATGGCATCCATTTTGAGAAGCTGGCTAGCAATCCTGTCATTGGTTCAGATCAAATACCGTCAGGATTCAGCCAGAAGGATTTCCGAGATCCGAAGGTATTCGAGCGCGACGGTGTTTATTATGCAGTTTTAGGGTCAAATGATGGACAGGGACACGGACTTATTTTGCTATATCGTTCAACGGACCTTGTGAGTTGGAGTTTTAGCGGGGAAATCGCGCGCAGTGATGGGAAGCTTGGCGACAACTGGGAGTGTCCTGATCTGTTTGAGCTCGGAGGGCGTGACGTGCTGGTGATGTCGCCGCAGCGTATGCCTGCGCAAGGAGATGACTATCGTAATCTGCATTCCACGACCTATATGATTGGACGCTTGGATATTAAGCAAAGCAGATTTCAGTATGATCGGTATGAGCCGGTTGACTGCGGCTTTGATTTTTATGCTCCGCAGACAACAGTTGATGAAAAAGGCAGACGCATTATCATCGGCTGGATGGAGGCATGGGAACAAGAAATTCCGACGCAGCTTGGGCATTACTGGGCCGGCGCTATGACTTTGCCGCGCGAAGTTATTTTGCAGGGTGAGTCGTTATTGTTCAAACCGCTTGAGGAAATGAAAAATTACCGGAAAAATGCTTATGAGGCAAGCGATATTAACTTATCAGATATTGTTAAAGATATGGGAGTTAGCGGCGATTGTTATGAGCTGGAGGTCGTATTCCACGCAGATCAAGCCAAGGAATTTGGATTGAAGCTGAGGGTGCACGGCGAGGAAGAAACCGTATTGTCTTATCAGCAAGCAGAAGGCAAATTCCGTTTTAATCGCGATAAGTCAGGGATTGGTCTTGGCGGTGAGCGCAGGACGAGTGTTGAACTGAAGGATGGTTTGCTGGCTTTGCGCATATTCGTCGATAAATCCTCCGTCGAGGTGTTCATTCAAGGCGGCGAGAAGGTGATGACAGGCCGTATTTACCCAGGTACTGAATCTCTCGGCATATTCGCCTACGCAGAAGGTGCTTGTAATATGGTATCCTTTAAAAAATGGGACATCAGCTAGGGGGGCTTAATCTGTCTAAACTATATACGATTGGTGAAGCGTTAATTGATTTTATTCCGGATACTCGCGGCATTGAACTCAAAGATGTCGTTGGTTTCACGAAGGAAGCAGGCGGCGCTCCAGCTAATGTTGCTTGTGCGGTTGCGAAGCTAGGCGGCAGCAGTGCCTTCATAGGTAAGTTGGGTAAAGATGCTTTCGGTGACTTTCTCTTGGAAACGATGAAAGCGTCAGGTGTTGATACCCAGCATGTGCTTCAAACGAATGAAGCAAATACTGCTCTTGCGTTTGTAAGCTTAAAAGCCGACGGGGACCGCGATTTTTCTTTCTACCGAAATCCAAGTGCCGATATGCTGCTTTCAGAGGATGAGATTAACGAAGAGTGGTTCGCTAAAGGAGATATTTTGCACTATTGCTCAGTAGATCTTATTGAAGCTCCTGTGAAATATGCACATCTCAAAGCGATTGCGGGAATGAAAGCAGCAGGAGGACTCATCAGCTTTGATCCTAACGTGCGCCTGCCGCTATGGGCAGATCATGAGCAGTGCAGACAAACGATACTGCAATTCATTCCTTTGAGCCATCTTGTCAAAATAAGCTCGGATGAGCTTGCTTTTGTGACGGGAATTGAAGACGAGAAAGAGGCTATTGCTTCTTTGTTTGTCGGAGACGTTCAAGCTGTTATTTACACAAAGGGAGCGGATGGTGCGGTGTGGTATACGTCTTCCTACGAAGTATCTACTCCTGGCCAGAAAGTAGCCGTTGTGGATACGACTGGGGCTGGCGATGCTTTTATTGGAGCGCTGCTGTACCAGATGCAGCGAAGTGAAGAAGCGTTAAGCGAAATGAATGCCGATACGGCCAAACGTTTGGTTTCGTTTGCGAACGCCGCCGCTGCTCTTACGACAACAAGAGCTGGCGCGATTTCGTCGCTGCCTGTTTTGCAGGAGCTTCCTCCTTTGTAAGTGCACTTTATGAGAGTATGTTTCCTTCTCGTCAGTTTGGGTGAGGGGGACATGCTCTCTTTTTTTATGTGTTGAGGTATGGATAGATGGCTGGTATGGCAGGTGTGGCAGGTATGGCTGTAAGCACGTATGTGTTCTTACAGCGAAGAAACGGCGTTGGTTAGCTGTCTGTAAGCACGCATACGTTCTTATAGTGTAAATTCGGCGTATGTGGCGGCTAAAAAGAATGGATGTAAGCACGTATGTGTTCTTACAGCGAAGAAACGGCGTTGGTTAGCTGTCTGTAAGCACGTATACGTTCTTAAAGTGTAAATTCGGCGTATGTGGCGGCTAAAAAGAATGGATGTAAGCGTACCTGTAGTACTTGAATAAGTAGAGAGCTCGTGAAGCTTGAAATTGCCGGTTACACGATGTTTATAGTGCGTGGTTACTTCCTGTTAAGCCCGGAAGATACCCAAAGTTGTTTTTGATACCCTGTAACTTTCTTCTAACATATATTTGTTCCTATTTGATATCTAAATAGGGCTATTTGACGCACACCTTGCTCGCATGTACTCAAGTGATAGTTTGTAATGTGGTAAGCACTTGTCATAGAATTAATAAAAATCATTCATTTTGAATATCGAAGGGTGCGTTGTTGTATGGCTACCATGAAGGTCATTGTCGCTGAAATCGAAAAAGACATAGAAGTAAAAGAAATAGAAATAAATGAGAACATCTACGATGGATTAGAAGAAATTGCAGAGGGCAACGTCGAGTCTATTACTATATGGAATGACGTTGTTTTATGGATTAACATGGACTTGCAGACAGATGGATCAGCATTCAATTTCCATCTTACAGAGAAATTGCGAATCAGAAGTCAGGATGAGTATGAACCTAAAGTATCCATTATTGGAAATGCTGTCTTCACTGGAACCGATGAAGACGGCGAACCGGTTGGGTTGACAGAAGACGAGATTAAGGCTGTCATGAGCAACTTCATCGACCGTAAGACCTATCACCAATTTACTAGAAAATAATACGAACGAATGAGGACGGAGAGGGATCTCCGTTCTTTTTTTATTTCTTTTCTTTATTTAGTAACATCGCCCTGCTGACGATTTCTTGCCGCCTTACATAATATTTCATAATGATATGTATGCTCCCATCCGTTCAATAGGCGGGAGCTATTTAACGTACAAGTTTAGAGCAGAGGAAAAGCAATGATTAGTTGTTTGTAAGCACGCATGCGTTCATGTATTTACGCCAAGCTTCCTACAGCATAAAAGGAGCAAGCTTGTTCATCTTCCGTTCATTTTTGAATGCTATAGTCGATCTCACTAAGACCAATGGAAGGTGGATTAAAGCAGATGAAGAAGTGGACGATAGGGCTCGGCATTTTAATTATTTTAGCCGCAGCTGGAGCAGGTGCCTATTATTTTTATTTTGCTAAGGATAAGGAAGCAGCAGGTGTAATGCCTACGTCTCTGACGGTGCAGGCGACAAAAGGGTCAATCGTAAAACAAATTAGCGGGACAGGCTCGGTAGCAGCTAATTCGAGGGAATCAGTGACTGCTGGCAAGAGCGGCACCATAGCTACTGTGAATGTCAAAAAAGGAGATAAGATTAAAGCGGGACAAATTCTTGTTACCTTTGAGTCTGCGGACGACAATGATGACAAAATTAAATCGATCAATAAAAGCATCACAAAACTACAAGAAACGATTACTGAATACCAACAAAGCTACAAGGAAGCAACGGGCACTGAAAATGAAGAGGCCTCGAAAGCATCGCTTCAAAAGAATATTGAAAATGCAAACGATGAGATCGCAGACTACCAAGATCAACTGCAAGATATCTATGAAGCACAAGCAAAAGAGGAAAAAGTAGTGACAGCTTCCATAGATGGAGAAGTTACCGAAATATCTATTGAGGTAGGCGATGAGGTGAATGCCAATACGGCAATAGCTACGATTGTAGATTATACAAAGCTGGAATTTGTTACATCTGTAGATGAGCTTGATATATCTGCTTTAAAGGTTAATCAATCGGCAGATTTGTCCTTAAGCGCGCTGACTGATAAGAAAATCAATGCAACCGTATCGGATATTGCGATGGAGGGTACTTCCAATAACGGTTCATCTTCATTTGAAGTGAATTTATTGATAAAGAACATCGAAGGCGTGAAGGCAGGGATGTCTGGTGAGGCAGCCATTACAATTGCGTCTAAGGAAAACATCATTCTTGTACCAGTAAATGCTGTCGTCGAAATGGGCACAAGGTCTTTCGTTCGTATTCCGTCTGAAAATGGCGGAGCGGGTGCATCGGCAGGCGCTGGACAGGCTGGGCAGCAGCAAGAAGGGGCAGCTGCTCCTGGTGGAGCTGTAGACGGGAAACAAGGAACGGCGACCGGACAAGGCACTACAACAAGCGGAGTACAGAAAGCCCCGACGGGGGGAACAGGAACAGGGGCAGCGAGACAAGGTGCTCAGGGTGCGCAAGGCAATGGTGCAAKAGCAGGCACAGGTCAATCCATTGCAGCAGATGGAGCGGCTTCAGCAGGACAATCGGGAGCAGGTCGTGCAGCCGCTGGCGGTGGATTTGCAGCTGGCGGTCGTGGCGGCCGCATGCCGGATGCGCTTGGCGGTCAGCTGGTTGAGGTGACCACAGGACTCAGCAATGAAAATTTTGTGGAAATTGTTTCCGGGCTAAAAGAAGGGGACAGTGTGCTTGTTCCGATTGCCCAAGGAACGGCTGGCATGGGCAGCAGCTCTGCGGAGACGACAATGCGGCAGGGCGGCTTTGCTGGCGACGTCATGGTTTTCCCAGGAGGCATGGGCGGAGGAATGCGGACAGGAACAGGTGGTCCACGATGAGCTCAACGCTGAATGGTCCATTAATAGAAATGAACAAGATCACAAAGTTTTATACGATGGCGCGTGAAAAAATGACAGTGCTCCATGAGGTCTCTCTCACGGTTGCACGAGGTGATTTTCTAGCCATCGTGGGTCCATCCGGCTCTGGAAAATCGACGCTTATGAATATTATTGGCTGTCTTGATTTGCCGAGCGAAGGAAGCTACAGGCTTGAGGGGCTTGAGGTGACTGGACAAAGCGATAATAAACTGACGGAAATACGAAATAAAAAAATTGGATTTATTTTTCAAGGGTATCATTTGCTTCCGAAGCTCACAGCACTTGAGAACTGCGAGCTTCCGCTTATTTATCGGGGGCTGCCGGGCAAGGAGAGGCGTATGCGCGCGATGGAAGCGCTGAATAGAGTAGGGCTCGGTGATCGAATGAACCATCGCCAAAACGAGCTGTCGGGCGGGCAGCAGCAGCGTGTTGGCATTGCGCGCGCTCTGGCGACTAATCCGCCTATACTGCTTGCCGATGAACCAACAGGCGCGCTTGATTCTAAGACAGGCATGGAAGTGCTCAATATGATGGATGAGCTCCATCGCGCGGGTCAGACTATCGTTTTGATTACACATGATATGGAAGTAGCCAAACGAGCAAGCCGTACGGTCATTATACGGGATGGGGTGTTGACGGAGCGGGAGCAAGAGAGGAGGGACAGCGATGAAGCTTACGCAAGGTCTCAGGATGGCAGTCAAGAGCGTCTTATCCAACAAGCTTAGAACAATATTATCGATGCTCGGTATATTGATCGGTGTTGCAACAGTTATTGCGCTTGTAGCTATGGGGAAGGCTTCCTCCAATGAAGTGACTAAGCAGGTATCTTCCCTTGGCAGCCCAAACTCGCTCTCCGTTAATATTCTTGGACGTGGAACAGTTACGACGCTGTCAGTCGATGAAGCGAATGAGCTTGGCGATGTCATGAATATTGCGGGTGTTGCGCCTGTGACGAGCACAACAGGATATGCGAAATACGGCAAGACGCAGGTATCCGTTACCGTAGAAGGAATAACCGCCGCTTATGAGGAAGTGAAAAGCTTTCCCGTACAGGATGGCAGGTATATCGCCTCTCCAGATATAACAAACAACACAAAGGTTGCGCTTATTGGGGTGGAGACCGCGAAGGATTTATTTGAGGACGAGAGAGTGGACCCAGCGGCGGCAGTAGGGAAAAAGATAACGATAAACGGTTATAATTTCACGATTGTTGGATTGCTGGAATCGCAAGGAAGCTCACTCAGCGGCTCAAATGACGAGAAAATATTAATTCCGATAACGACAGCTCAGAAAATATTTCAAACAAGCGGCGTTTCTACTATTAACTTAATTGTCTCGGATATAGATCGTATGGCTGCGACGGTTACTGCCGTAGAAGCTGTTCTCTATGAGAAATTCCGAGGCAATGAGAATGCCTACAGGGTGTTTAATCAAGAGGAAGCGATGAAAACATTAAATTCCGTTAATGAAACGATGAACAGGCAGCTCATTTATGTAGCGATCATTTCTCTTATCGTAGGTGGAATCGGCATCATGAATATTATGCTAGTGTCTGTAACAGAGCGAACGCGAGAGATTGGCATTCGTAAATCATTGGGAGCAAAAAAGCGGGATATTATGTTTCAATTTCTAGTAGAGGCTGTGTGCATCAGCGGTTTGGGAGGCGCACTAGGAATTGGACTTGGATATATCGCCTCTTTTACTATTGGAATGATTATGAAAACGGAAACGGAAGTACCTTTAGATACTGTATGGTTAGCTTTTGTCTTTTCTGCCCTCGTTGGCGTTATATTTGGCTATTTGCCTGCAAATAAAGCGGCCGGTCTGCGGCCGGTTGACGCGCTTCGGCATGATTAGACTTTAAGGTTCTACCCTATTATTTGTGCTCATAGAATGAACCATCAGGACCCGTATTAAGAGAGAGGAGGCGGCAGCGGCAGCTTCCTGCTTCCTTTTTCCGGCCAAGATGGAAGGAGAGCTCATGAGGCGAAGAAGAGGGACGTTTTCAATAGTTTCGATGATCGATCGTATGCGGACAAGCAGACCGATGGCCTTGTTTGCAATCGGAGCGATGCTTGGCGCATCTGTCATTCTAGTAAGGCTTTCAGTTGAAGAGCTTCATGATGCGAAGGCTGCTAGGTCTTTAAAAGACAACGCATCTATTAAAGCGGGTAATCAAACGATGCCGAAAACGGGTATATTGGAAGATGCGGATGCGCTCATTCCAGCTTCTGAAAATGATCTTTTAAAACGGCCAACGGCTGGTGATGGGAAGAATGGAGAAACGCTTGATGCGATTGATCGTCTCGTTATTCGCGTTTATTTGACGAAGGAAAAGCGGATAGAGCGAGTTCCGCTTGAAGCGTATGTTCGCGGTGTAGTAGCTGCGGAAATGCCAATCGGCTTCGAGCTTGAGGCGTTAAAGGCGCAAGCCATTGCAGCACGTACGTATATGATTCGTAGAATTTTTCTTGGCAATGACAGCGGAGTTCCGGTAAAAGGAGCGGATGTGACGGACACGACCGATCATCAAGTGTATCTTTCAGTTGCAGAGCTCGCAGCCAAATGGCCAAAGAATGAGCAGAAAAACAATATGAGCAAGCTTAATGAAGCGATCCTTCAGACGAAGGGCAAGGTTATCACTTATAAAGGCGAACCGATAGATGCCGCTTTCTTCTCTACCAGCAATGGATTCACCGAAAACTCGGAGGACTATTGGACGCAAGAAATTCCATATTTGCGCAGCGTGGCAAGCCCCTGGGACAAAGAGCTGTCGCCGAAATATAAAGAAACGGTCAAGCTGTCGCTTAACGAGTTTTACAGTAAGCTAGGAGTAGCAAAGAAGAACTCTGCCAAACCTTCCATTCGTGTAATAGAGAAGACGGAAGGAAATCGAATCAGCAAGATGATTATCGGAGACAAAACGTTCACAGGCCGAGAAGTGAGAGAGCTGCTAGGACTTGCTTCCTCTCAATTTATTTGGAATATAAAAGATAAATCGATATCCATAACGACTTTTGGTTATGGGCATGGCGTCGGCATGAGCCAGTGGGGAGCCAATGGAATGGCGCAATCAGGGGCAAAAGCCGAAGCTATTCTGGCTCATTATTATTCTAGCGTTCAAGTGGAACAAGCTTCGAAGCTATCGGAAGAGCTGAGAGCTCGCTCGTAATTTGAACTCTTTCAATATTTCGTATTCACCTCACGTATAAACCTAGCAGATCTGGTAACAATGGCTAGTGAGGTGATAGAAAATGAATGATCAAAATCAAAGTAAACCGAAGCAAAGACCAGAAGAAACTCCCAAAACTGTTCTGGGAGGAACGTCTGCCGCCAAATCTAGCAGTGGATGGAAGAACCTTTTTGCAAAGCGATGGGTATCTCCAGCAATCTTCATGGCCGCGGCAGCAATTATCGTAACCTTAATGTGGATCTATCAGGGGGCGGATACAAAACCGACAGCGACAACAGGAAAAACCGAGCCTTCTGAAGTTACACAAGGGGAAGCGTCAGGAACGCAAGGCAAGGATGAAGAAGTGCAAGAAGTTATTGCTGCCAACGAATCGATCCATTGGCCGCTAGCTGACAAAACCGTGCTTAAAGAAGTGCTTCCATTCTACGATGCAAAAGCAAGTGACGCAGAACGCGAAGCTGCATTGATCCAAACGGGTGACAAGTTCTCTCCTCATATGGGTATAGACTTTGTTGACCCAAATGGAAAAACATTTGATGTGCTTGCAGCATTATCAGGCAAGGTTACTTATGTGGAGCAGCATCCAACTAACGGCAACTCCGTCGAAATCACACATGAGGGCGGTCTAGTGACTGTTTACCAAAGCTTAGCGGATGTAACCGTTAAAGAAGGCGATGATGTTACGCAAGGTACAGTAATCGCAAAAGCCGGTCGCAATGATTTGGAACGCGATTTGGGCATCCACCTTCATTATGAAACAAGAAGCAATGGCAAGGCGATAAACCCAAGCTCGTTAGTCCAAGAGTAATACAAGTTAAACCATAACGTCAGCTTAGTAAAAAATAGGACTTTAGTCGTACAGGCAGGGAGCAATTTCCTGCCTGTTTTACGTTTTTATGAAAATTTATTCACATTCCTGCCTGTCAAGCTTGGCCACAACGAATATATACGGTGCCTACTCATATAATGTACCAAACTATCTCGAGTAGGGAGGCGGGAACGTGCACGATTACATTAAGGAGCGAACCATTAAAATAGGCCGCTGCATCGTGGAAACGAAGCATACGGTGCGGACGATCGCCAAGGAGTTTGGCGTGTCTAAAAGCACTGTGCACAAGGATTTAACTGAGCGGCTTCCTGAAATAAACCCCGATTTGGCCGATCAGGTAAAGCACATTCTCGAGTACCACAAATCGATTAGGCATCTGAGGGGAGGAGAAGCGACCAAAATTAAATATAAAAAAACGAGTACAAAAAAGCGTGAAGTACTCGCAGCAGGGAAGCGTTGAAGTTTTTTCACGAATTATAGAGGAATTTTGTCTTTTTTGGCGAATAATAAACGTTAGCGGTTTCTGTGTCAAGGGAACCAAATGTACGTTTTGTAATTATTATTCGTTGGGGGACTTAAGCCTTATGTTGAGCAAGGATATTGGGATTGATCTTGGTACTGCTAATGTATCCATACATGTAAAGGGAAGAGGCGTTGTACTCGATGAGCCTTCTGTAGTTGCCATTGAGAGTGATTCAAAACGCGTGCTGGCAGTTGGCGAGGAAGCGCATCGCATGGTAGGCAGAACGCCGGGCAATATTATTGCGATTCGTCCGCTGCGTGATGGTGTTATTGCGGATTTTGAAATTACGGAAATTATGCTTAAAGCATTTATTGATCGAGTGGAGGGACGGAAATGGTTTAGCCGTCCCCGTATTCTTATCTGTGCTCCAACCAACATTACTTCTGTAGAGCAGAAGGCTATTCGCGAAGCTGCAGAACGCAGCGGAGCAAAAGAAGTATTTCTTGAGGATGAACCAAAAGCCGCTGCGATAGGGGCTGGAATGGATATCTTCCAGCCTAGCGGCAATATGGTCGTTGACATTGGCGGGGGCACGACAGATGTAGCCGTTCTTTCTATGGGCGACGTTGTCACTGCCTCCTCCATTAAAGTCGCAGGGGACAAGTTTGACGATGCGATTATGAAGTTTATCAAGAACAAATACAAGCTTCTAATCGGTGAAAGAACAAGCGAGGATATTAAAATTAAAATTGGCACTGTGCTAGAGGGCGGAAAACAGGAAGAGATCGATATTCGCGGTCGCGACATGGTTTCAGGCCTTCCTCTCACATTAACGATTCGTTCAGGAGAAGTTCGCGAGGCGCTATGGGATTCCGTAATGTCCATCGTATCGGCTGCTAAGGCTGTGCTGGAACGCACGCCGCCTGAGCTCTCAGCGGACATTATTGACCGTGGTGTTATTTTGACAGGTGGAGGCGCTTTGCTTGGCGGACTAGATTCGCTACTAGCAGAAGAGCTTAAAGTGCCTGTGCTTATTGCGGAAGATCCGATGCACTGCGTCGTTAAGGGAACCGGAATCCTTCTAGATAACTTGGACAAGCTCGGGAAGAAGTAAAGACCGTATGCGGCCTATATAATAGATGATTTGCGCGGGTAGGGAGCCTTAGGGGGGCGTAGCCGAGGCGTAAATGAGTCATAGGTCGCATGGACAAGCTATTCAGGCAGCCTTGCTTTCAACCGATAACATATATAGCTAGGATCGATTGGAAGCACTAAGGGGGTAACAACGGATGTTAAGAGGATTGTACACCGCGGCGTCAGGCATGATTTCTCAGCAGCGCAGACATGATACGGTGACGAACAATATTTCGAATATTAATACGCCTGGTTACAAGCAGACAAACGCTGTCACACGTTCTTTTCCAGAGATGATGCTGTCATTGACAGGCGCTGGTCCGGAGAATTTCACCAAGATCGGTAAACTGACTAACGGTGTATTTGCGGAAGAAAGCTTGTCTATTCATTTGCAGGGCGATCTGACACAGACGAATAACTCGTCTGACTTTGCTTTGATCTCCAACATTGAAGTAGACGGGTTGTCCTTTGACGCCTCCGGTAAAAATATAAGCCCGGACGGTGAAATTACTTTTCAGCCTCAAGCCTTTTTTACACTGCAGGATCAAAATGGCGAGGTTCGGTATACGCGGGGCGGTAAGTTTACGCTGACCGAGGATGGCTTTCTTATGGGAAGTGACGGATCGAGCGTGCTTGGAACAAATGGTCAGCCGATTCGGATGCCTGCCGGTGTAGGTCTAGACAGACTCGTACTGACTGATAATCAACGCTTCGTTGATGCCAATGGGCAAGATATCGGCGTTCAATTGCTAATTAGCCGTGTTGATAATCCGAATATGCTTGTGCGCGAAGGAAACGGAAGCTTCCGATTCTCGGGTGAGGGCGGCGAAGCTGTCGCTATCGCTCCGAATGAACGCGTGGAAGTGAGACAAGGCTACATAGAGCGTTCTAATGTTGATACTGCGCAAGCAGCTATTGACCTTATGTCGGCGCTGCGTGCTTATGAAGCTAACCAGAAGGTTATCCAATTTTATGATCAAAGCTTAAGCAAAGCCGTCAATGAAGTCGGTCGCGTGTAACAACAGGTTGAAGCAGCGGAGGTGCACGAAACATGAACAGTTCAATGATTAACGCTATGGTATCCATGAATGGTCTTCAACAAAAGCTGGATCTTCTAGCCGATAACATAGCTAATGTGAATACGGTTGGTTACAAAAAGAAGGAAGCTACCTTTGAGGATCTTCTTACGAACTTAAGAACTCAGCCGGAAGCTTTCAATCAGCCTGGCCGAAAAACGCCGATGGATTTCACACAAGGCTGGGGCTCAAGAATGACAATGGTTCAGCCTAATTTGTCCCAAGGTCCAATGCAGGGAACCGATAAGGACACGGATATTGCGATCGAGGGAAATGCATTGTTCGAGGTGGAAGTGGACAACGCTGGCAACCGTGCTTATACACGCAATGGAGCGTTTCAGTTGACGGTCGGCGCAAACGGTGATACGATTTTGGCAACGGAAGACGGATATCCAGTCGTAGCTAATGTAAGAAATGCTGTGACAGGAAACGTGGTTGAGGGCAATATCGTAGTACCACAAGGGTACAGTTTGCGGGTTAATCCAGATGGAACGGTGCTAGGAGTATCTTCCGAACGCACAATTCCGCTTGGCAGCATTAAGCTGCTCCAAGCTTCGCGTCCTGCGGCACTAACTGCTGTTTCTGATAACCTGTTTGTCGTTGCAAACGGAATTAATGCTGGTGATGTCGTGCAGCAGACCGTGCCGAACTCGGAAAATAACATTGTGCTGCGTCAAGGTTACTTGGAGCAGTCAAATGTCGAGCTGACGGACGAGATCACCGAGCTTATTAATGTGCAGCGCGCTTATCAATTGGCAGCTAGAGCGTTATCGTCAAGTGATACGATGATGAGTCTTACCAACGGGCTGCGCGCATAAGGATAGGATGATGTGAATGAGTATGGCCGATGAGCGAATGGACCACGAAGCAAGCGGATCCGGGAGTAAAGCGGAAGAGAAAAGCTCAGGGAGGCAGAAGCGCGCCAGTCGCGTGAAGGCTGAAGAGAAGAGCTCCAATAAGAAGCAACGGCCCAAAGGGGTAAGCATGCTGCTGTGGCTTTTGCGCAAAAGCATCGTACCGCTCRTAATGATCATTATGCTTGTGGCAGGCTTGTACATTGGTTACGCTGTAATAGGCAAGCAGCCTGAGGATGAGGTTTTTAGCTGGGCAACATGGCAGCATCTCTATGACTTAGTGTTTGCTGAATCGTAATCAATTAAATAGAAAAAGGGATGCCCGCTTTGCAGTGTTTGCTGCGCAGCGGGCATCCTTTTTTTGATATTATTCATTATTTGTGCAAGTGAAAAACTCGTCGTGTAACGAGGCAACGAGCTTCTCACTTGCTGCATTTTTGAACTATTTTACACTTACTCTAATCGTCACGCTTTTACCTGCATAGGTTGCTTTAATGGAAGCGGAACCCTTGCTAACAGCGACGATCTTGCCATTTACGACTGTTGCGACACTAGCTTTGGAGGATGTCCAAACGGCGTCGTCCGTAACGTCAGCCGGGTTGCCAGTCGTAAAGTTAGCTTGCAGCTTCGCCAAATAGACTCCTCCAGGGCTGAGCTGAACCGATTTGCTGGATAGAACAAGTGATTTCAGTTTAGGTGAAACCACGATAGGAACGATGACCGTTTTGCCTTGGTATGAACCAGCAATTTTAGTTGTTCCTACTGCAATTCCTTTAACCGAGGTACTGCTAACGGTTGCGATATTAGGATTGCCAGACTCCCAGTTCATCTTTGAACCTAGTGAAACCTGCTTGCCGCTCTTGTAATAGCCTGTAACCTTAACCGATTTGGATTTGCCAGGGTAAAGATCTAGGGAGATCGGGTCAACAACAAGCTTGACGATTTCTTCCTCTATTCTTACACGTACCGTTACGCTCTTAGTCAGGTAAGTCGCAGTGAGCGTGATGCTTGTTACATCTAGGCCCTTCATAGTTGTTTCCTTCAATACGATATCATCTGATGAAGCCTTCCATTTCACTCTGCTCGAAATATTCTCTTCTTCTCCGTCTTCATTAATAACGTTTACGGAAGGGAGAGGCGTTTCTTTTCCTAAAATAATGCTAAGATCCTTAACGTCGGCAATCAGCTTTAACGGCTTCATGTGAACGACTAATTTTACATCCGCTTTATAGTTTTGAAGGGATGCGGTAAGAACGGACTCTCCAAGAGCTTTGGCTGTCCATTGACCATCTTTAATCGTTGCAATCTTCTCATCTGCGGATGACCATTTTACGATTTTGGATACATCTACCTTCGAGCCATCAAATGTTGTTGCCATGACTCTAGGAAGATCCTCGCTAATATCGGTATAACCATCGATAGTTTCCGTTTCAATACTAAGTTCAGTTATGCTCGGATACACTGTAATCTCGATGCTGCGGCTTACACCTTTGTAGCTGGCTGTAATTCTAGCTGTACCGACGGATTTAGGTTTTATCAATCCTTTAGAAACCGTAGCAACCACGACGTTCGAAGACGTCCATTCGGCTTCATCAGTAACATCGTCAGAATCATTTTTATTATTCAGGACATCTGCTCTTACCTGTAAATCCTTGTCCTGAAGCTGCAGATGGTATTCCTTCTCTGGTGAGAGCTTGATCGACTGGTAAGGTGTACGTATGACCACATCGATCGTTGTACTAACCCCTTTGTAGGATACTGTGATCGTCGTTTTTCCGGCACCTACTGCAGATACTACGCCTAGTTTAACTGTGGCTACTTTTTCATTAGCACTAACCCATTTTGCATCTTTTGTTACATCCAGGATCGAACCGATCTTTGGATCGACGGATGCCGTTAATACTTTATCATCACTGCCAATGTCGATTTCGACCAGTTTGCCAGAAGTACCTGAATCGATCGTAATCGACTTGTAAGGTGAGGTTACATTTAATGTAATCGCATCGGATTTGCCCTTATACTTTGCCGTAATTGTAACGGCTCCAACACCTAGCAGCTTAATAACACCTTCATCTACGGTTGCGATCGCAGCATTCGATGTTGTCCAAACAGCTTCACCTGTCACAGGTAGCGGATCTTTGTTTCCTTTCAAGCCGTTAAGCGTGAAGGCCAGATTTTGACCAATCTCGATATCCAGCGTTGTTGGAGCGGTTACTCCGTTCTGCATCAAGCTTACGGAATCATAGATATAGTCTGATGAGGCCTTAATAGAAATGGTGAAGCCTTTATAAGTAGCGCTTATCGTTGCGGTTCCCTTGCCTACACCCGTTAAGACGCCTTTTTCCACTTTGACAAGAGCGGTATTCGATGATTTCCATGTCGCATCGGCAGTAACTTCTTTTCTAATGCCTGTACCTGTTGCATAAACGGCTAGATTAACCTTATCATCTTCAACAAATGTTTCCAGTGATGATGTGCTGCTGTTGTAATCCGATGGGTCATAGGTGAAATCAATGCCGGTGATCGTATCTTCAGCGGCGTTGACAATGCCGGTCATGGAAGTCATAACCATTACGATTGCAAGCGTAGCTGCGAGCCACCTGCGAGTTACTTTCAACGACTTATACAAGCGTAAACTAAAATTCACTACATCCCTGTCCTTTCTTGTTTAAAGTAATTGGTATTCTATTTATAACGGTAAGAAGATGGTGAAAATGAATAACGATCACAAAATGTATACATAAAAAAATTGCAAATAGTCAGTTAGAACTAACTTCTGCAATTTGTTCCGCTTATTAGGAACAGCGGATAGTTTTATTTTTACGGGAGGTAGTTGTATAATAGTTGGGAACCATGGTGGACCGTCAGTTATAGGTAGAGGAGCGTGAATAGTTGAATCTGCCGAATCTATTAACATCATTGCGTTTTTTATTAATCCCTGTCTACATCGTGATTTTTGCGGAAGGACATATGATTCCTGCCTTTTTGATTATGGTTGCTGCCGGTATTACCGATGTTCTTGATGGTTATATCGCACGCAGAACCGGTCAGATTACGACGGCTGGAATGATGCTTGATCCGCTTGCGGACAAGATGATGCTGATCACTGTTATTGTATCGCTGCTCGTATCCGGCCATATTTCCTGGGCTGCGGCTGCAGCGATGTTTGTGCGCGATTTGGGCATGATAGCGGGGGGATTCTATTTTCACTTTCGAGGGAAAAAGACGGTGCCTGCCAACTGGATGGGAAAGCTGACAACTGTGCTCTTTTATGCAGCGATAATGCTCATTTTCTTTGAAGCGCCGAATGCTCATGTTTATTTGTGGGGCGTTATTGGCTTTTCATTCATTACTTCAATGATGTATATCGTCATGTTTAAAGCGCTGAATAAACACATAACAGAAACACCTACTGGACATTCGTGATCATCAAGTCACTACATATGAACAAAGAGGCTTGGCGGAGGACACTTCGGGTCCAAGCAGCCAAGCCTCTTATCTTAACCTTCATAAACTGCAGTTTATGAGGGATATGTATAGTGTCGTACAGAATGACACTTTTTATACTTCCTAACTTAACTTTTGAGAGGGGTTTTTTTTCATGTTGGATATTAACCAAATTCAAGAAATCATTCCGCACCGCCCGCCGTTTCTGCTAATCGACCGTATTTTGGAGGTTGAGCCAGGCGTACGTGCAGTCGGTCTTAAAAATGTTACGATGAATGAACCTTACTTTGTTGGTCATTTTCCGGGTTATCC
This sequence comes from Paenibacillus sp. TAF43_2, assembly GCF_052113545.1. Lineage (NCBI taxonomy): Bacteria > Bacillati > Bacillota > Bacilli > Caryophanales > Paenibacillaceae > Paenibacillus > Paenibacillus sp. TAF43_2. Next base: position 7,330 of record NZ_JBFRDK010000001.1, on the reverse strand, counting down.
GGTTATGCCAGGCGTGCTTATAGTAGAAGCGCTTGCGCAAGTAGGTACTGTAGCGATGCTGATGATTGAAGCCAATCGTGGAAAGCTTGGTTTTTTTGCAGGCATCGACGGCTTCCGCTTTCGCGGTCAAGTTAAGCCTGGCGATACGTTGACGCTTGAGGTCCAGATTACAAGACTGAAGGGCTCTATTGGAAAAGGACAAGGAACAGCACGGGTTGGCGATCAAATCGTTGCCGAAGGCGAGCTTATGTTTGCTTTATCTAATCCTTCATAAATTAAAATTCATGAATGAAAGAGGCTGCTAAATATGACGAACGAAACGAATGCTAATGTTATTGCTAAATATGAAGCGTGGCTTAATGATCCGTTGATTGATGCAGGAACAAAGGACGAGCTTCGCAGTATTGAAGGACAAGAAAAAGAAATTATGGATCGTTTTTATCGCGACCTTGAATTTGGTACGGGCGGCTTGCGCGGCGTAATGGGTGCAGGAACGAATCGTTTGAATACTTATACGGTTGGTAAAGCAACACAGGGACTAGCAAATTGGCTGCTTGCTGGCAAATCGGCGGATGGAGCGGCTCCTTCTGTTGTTATCGCTCACGATTCCCGCAATAATTCACCTGAGTTTGCACTCGATGCAGCGCTTGTGCTTGCGGGCAACGGTATCACTACTTATTTGTTCACAGCGCTTCGTCCAACACCGCAGCTTTCTTTTGCGGTACGTGCGCTGAATGCAGCAAGTGGAATTGTCATTACGGCAAGCCACAATCCGCCTGAATATAATGGTTACAAAGCATATGGCGCTGACGGCTGCCAGCTTATTCCTGAGGAAGCTGAACAAGTTATTTCTGCTATCAGTCAAATCGCGGGTTTCGATGAAGTGAAACGGGTTTGCCGCGAAGAAGCGGAAGGAAAAGGATTGCTGCGCTGGCTTGGAGATGACGCCGATCAACAATTTATTGATACGGTTGTTGCTCAGAGCTTGAATGCTGATCTTATTAAAGGTGAAGTTGGAGAAAAAATTAGTGTTGTCTTCACACCTCTACATGGCACTGGCAACATGCCTGTTCGCGAAGTGTTGAAGAAGGTTGGTTTTAAAAATGTGCACGTCGTACCGGAGCAAGAGCAGCCGGATGGATATTTTAGCACTGTAAAGTCTCCTAACCCGGAAGAGCGCGAAGCGTTCACGCTTGCGATTAAGCTGGCGCAGCAGGTGAATGCCGATATCATTATCGGTACTGATCCTGACGCAGACCGTATGGGTGCGGTTGTGAAAAACAATGAGGGCGAGTACGTGGTACTCACTGGGAACCAATCGGGTGCGCTAATGGTTCATTATGTGCTAAGCCAGTTGAAGGAACGTGGACAGCTGCCAGATAATGGCGTAGTGATCAAAACAATCGTAACAAGTGAACTAGGCGCAGATATTGCCCGTTCCTATGGTGTAGCGGTTGAGAACACGTTGACCGGCTTCAAATATATTGGTGAAAAAATGACTCGGTATGAGCAAACAGGAGAGCATACCTTCCTATTTGGCTACGAGGAAAGCTACGGATATTTAACAGGAACTTATGCGCGTGATAAAGATGCGATCGTTGCTGCGCTGTTAATTGCTGAAGCTGCAGCTTATTATAGCAGTCAAGGAAAAACGCTATATGATGTTCTTTTAGAGTTATACGCTGAGCATGGCTTTTATTTGGAGGGTTTGGAGTCACGTACACTAAAGGGACTTGATGGCGTGCAAAAAATAGGCGCTATTATGGATGACTGGCGTCAAAACCCGCCTGCAGAAATCGGCGGCGTCAAAGTGGAGCGCGTGCTTGATTACGGCAAAGGCCAAGATGGCTTGCGTCCGGAAAATGTATTGAAATATTTGCGCGCGGATGGCTCATGGTTCTGCCTTCGTCCATCTGGCACGGAGCCAAAAATCAAAGTTTATTTTGCGGTTAAAAGTGAGTCGAAGGATGCTGCTGTTGAGGCGCTGCAAACATTGCAAGCCTCCGTTATGGAACGGGTAGACTCTACCGAATAGTACAATAATTAACCTGTTTAGAACGGAGGAATTGTGTGTTTTTACGTTGGCAGCAATGGAATCGGCGCGCAAGATTCGCATTATGGATCATTGCAATTATCGGGGTGGCGGCAGCATTGCCGCTCGGTGCCGTTCGGATGGAAATGGAAAAATCGTCGAAGCAAGTAGAATATGTATTTGATTATCGGGATATTATTGAGGTGGCGGAGCGTCAGGCTAGGCCGCAGCAATTTTTAACGGAAAAGCTGGAGATGCTCAAGGAAGCTGGCGTCACTACAATGGCTGTTTATGAGAGCTCTCTGAAGGATCTGCAAATCTCCGGCAGACTTACTTTCTACAGTTCCAGAGATGCTGCACTCCTGCAAAGTAAATTTGAGCCGGTAGGCCAAAACTTTACTTATATTTTGTTCAATGGGCCCAAAGAAGAGGAAATGATTGGTCCTATTGTGCGCGAAGCGCTTGATCGTTCAGAGGCTGTGTATAGCAATTGGTCGTACGGCGGCCGCAATGGCTTAGTCGTTGAGATGCCAATTGCAGAGGCAGTTATGAAAACGATGGATTTTGATCCGATTTCACTTGAAACGATTCATAATGCCGGACTTCAAATATTGCCTCGCTTATCTGACCGTATTAAGCCTTATGATCAGCAGGCAACAGATGCTATGCTTGCGAAATTGAAGGAATACGATGTAGACCGCGTATTGTTCGACGGTGACAAAGTAAAGGGTGCATCCGATCAAGCGATGGATAACAGCCTTTATCAGTTCGGAGAACTGCTCAAAAAATACGATATGGGCGTAGCGACCATAGAAAATTTGAAAAAACCGCAACAAGGCATAAATAAATTAGCTTATATTACAAATTATAATGTAGTCAGATTATATTCATTGTCGGAGAACGACGGTATGACGATGACGCCGGAAGCTATTGCTGATCGTTTTCTTTTAGCGGCGAAGGATCGTAATATCCGGATGTTTTTCTTGAACGGGACAGCTCAGTCCAATACGGATAAAGCAAAGGTGGTTCACTCCTTGGACCGCATTGCTGAGGCAATGAGTGAAGAGGGCGGAATCGTAGATAAGCTCTCGGACGCCGGCTTTACGCCAGGCAAGCCAAAACCGTTTGATCATGAGCAGCCTTCATGGAATAAACCGCTGCGTGCAATCGTTGCTGCGGCTGCAGTAGCACTGATTACTTTGTTAATCGGCGCATTTATTCCAGGCGTTTATATTCCCGTTTATGCGATTGGCTTAGTTGGGAGCGCAGGCTTGTACAAGCTTAACAGCTCGCTCATGGAGCAAGGACTTGCATTAGGTGCTTCAATTGCAGCGCCTACGCTGGCTCTAATCTGGGTAATGAATCGGATTTACTCTCGTACCGTTGGCGAGCGTCGTATCATTGGTGGAACGAATTGGTCAGTAGGGAGAAACCAGCAAGGGCAGACTCCTCAGCAGCCAGGTGCTGTATATGAGAACGGCAATCGTATGAAATGGATATTCCCTGCCATATCTACGGGAAGACGYTTTGGTCTTGCTCTGAATTGGTTTATTGTGGCGACGCTCATCTCTCTTATGGGAGCGCCGATGATATTCGGATTGTTGAACAATATTACGTACAATCTTGTATTGGAACAATTCCGCGGCGTAAGTGTGCTGCATTTGGCTCCGATTATCCTCGTGGCCATTTATGTTTTTTTCTATAACGGTCAAACATCAATCGGAAAGCTGCGCAAGCTGCTTTCACAACCTATTACCTTAACGTGGATTATAGTAGCTGGAGTTATTGGCATAATCGGCTTCTATTACTTGTCTCGTACAGGTAACGGTGGACAAGCGCCTGCTATTGAGCTGCTTATTCGCGGCTGGCTGGAAAATACATTCGGCGTACGACCGCGTTTTAAAGAGTTCATGCTTGGTCATCCGCCGCTGCTGCTTGGCTTGTTCCTTGCCCTTCGTTATCGTGCGGCATGGCTGCTTGTAATCATTGGTTCGATTGGTCAATTGACGATGGTTGATACGTTTGCACATCTTCATACACCACTTTACATTTCGATGATTCGTGTAGCACTCGGCTTGGGTACAGGTATCATAATCGGATGTATCTTGATTTTGGCATGGCAGATCGTGGAAGGAGCAATTCGTAAATGGGCACCAGCCATCATCCGCAAGTTCGTCGAATAGTAATTTCAGGCTATTATGGCTTCTACAACAGCGGTGATGAAGCGGTGCTCAAATCGATATTGCTAGCACTAGAAGAAGAAGGCAAGGCGCAGGGCGTGCAAATTCAGCCGATCGTTTTATCAGGTGATCCAGATTGGACAAGCCGCATGTATGGCGTTGATGCTGTTCGCCGCATGCACCCAGGAGATCTATGGAAAGCATTGAAAGGCAGCGACGGTCTAATAAGCGGAGGCGGAAGCCTCCTGCAGGACGTTACAGGCGCCAAAACGATTCCTTATTATACTGGCGTCATGAAGCTGGCCCAATTGCTGGGTAAGCCAACATTCGCTTATTCGCAAGGGATTGGTCCTGTGATTCGGCGCTGGATGGATCCTATGATTCGCGGAGTGATGAAGCAAAGCGCATATGTATCCGTTAGGGATGAGGAATCCGCTGCTTTGCTTGGACGAATCGGCGTGCCTAGTGATCGGATCGATGTTGTTCCTGATCCGGTCATGGGCTTGCCGCTTCCTGCAGGTTCATCAGCGGCTGGACAAGCTTCCGACCCTACTGCTGCGCCGCTGGTCGGTGTATCGCTGCGCCCCTGGCGCAGTGACGGCGCCGATCTCGAACGCGCCGCCGATGCGCTAGTCGCGCTGTCGAAGCGCATGCCTGTCCGGCTGCGCTTCCTGCCGTTCCACACACCCTCCGACACTGTAGCGTCGGAGCAGGTGCTGGAACGGCTGCGCGGCAGGCTCGGCGATGGTTCCACCGCCGAGCTGGCCGCGCCCGGCGACGACCCCCAGCAAATGCTGCTTGAGGTCAGCCGGTGCGACGCTTTGCTTGGCATGCGCCTCCATGCGCTTATTTATGCCGCCGGCCAAAGGGTTCCCATGCTTGGCCTCTCGTACGACCCGAAGATCGACCAATTTCTGGGTCGACTTGGCATCAAAGCCATCGGCACGACGGAGCAGCTCGATGCCGAAAAATTCGCAGAAGCAGCGGGTTTGCTGCTGTCTGACAAAGAGGGCTGGCAGGCAAAGCACAAGCTGGCAATCGATCTTTTAAAACAACAATCGCAAAGACCGGCGCAACAAATTGTACATTTGCTGCGTCATACATTATCGAGGTGAGTTCCTCTTGTCGAAACAACTACCAACTGTGCCGTTATACGGCATACCATTCTCCAAAGTGGGCATGGATGACACAGTCAATTACTTAATAGAAGCAATCGAAGAAAGACGCGTAACCCATGTGATTACCGCTAATCCGATCATGATTATGTCTGCCGTCGAGGACCCCAAGTATAGTGCAATGATGCGGCGCGCAGATCTTATTGTGCCTGATGGTGCAGGAGTTGTATGGGCGGCCAAATACGTAGGACAGCCTGTTGCAGAACGTGTGACGGGGTTTGATCTCCTTCATCGCTTGCTGCATGAGGGTGAAAAGCGTAGATGGAAGGCTTACCTGCTTGGCACCTCACAGGAGATTATTGAAGCCGCGGCAGAGAAACTGCAGCTGCAATATCCTCAAGTGAAAATTGTAGGCTATCGGAACGGATTTTTTGGCCCTGATCAGGATGAGGAGGTCATCGAAGAAATCCGTGCGGCTGCTCCTGATTTATTGTTTGTGGCTCGAGGCGCGGATACGCAGGAGCCGTGGATTGTGAAATACAAGCAAAAGCTGGGCGTACCATTGATTATGGGCGTTGGCGGAAGCTTCGATGTTGTTTCGGGTAAGCTAAAGCGAGCTCCGAATATTTTCCAAAAACTTCGGCTTGAATGGTTTTATCGCTTGCTGCAAGAGCCTAAACGCTACAAAAGAATGCTTGTTTTGCCGAAATTCGTAGTGAAAGTGGTTCGCGACAAAGAAAACGTTACAAAACCTCGACCTACACCGTGAAATTCTCGTTAAAACCATGAAAATTGGTTGAAAACGGGGTTGGAGTTTCCTTTCCAATCGGAGTATAATTCACTTCGGTAGAAAGAAAAGGGGAGTTGCACACATGCCGGTAGGCTTGCTGTATTCAATTGGGTTCATAATCGCTCTTGTTCTAGCCATTGCGATGACGCCGCTTGTTAAGAAATTTGCTTTCAAAGTAGGCGCAATAGACAAACCAAATCACCGCAAGGTACACACGCGCATTATGCCGCGTCTTGGCGGTCTAGCTATTTATATTGCATTCGTTGGCGCATTCTTTATTTTATCGCCATTTATACCAGACGGCTTGCTCCGTCCGCAAGATTCCAATATGATCAACGCGCTGCTAGTCGGCGGTACGATGATTATTATTTTAGGTGCTTTCGATGACCGCTTCGAGCTTTCAGCAAAAGTGAAGCTTCTCGGTCAAATCGCGGCGGCATGCGTAGTCGTTTTCGTCTTCGACGTTAAGATCGACTTGCTGAACATTCCGTTCGGTGAAACGATGCAGCCAATTGCTGGATGGATCAGCATTCCGCTTACGATTCTCTGGATCGTCGGTGTAACGAATGCAATTAATCTGATCGACGGCTTGGACGGGCTTGCTGCCGGCGTGTCAGGCATCGCGATTGCAACGATTGTTGTGATGGCATCACTGATGGGCTTCCAACCAGTTATCTTACTGAGTACATTGCTGCTGGGCGGAATTGTCGGCTTTCTCGTTTTCAACTTTCATCCCGCAAAAATATTTATGGGCGACTCGGGCTCGCTGTTTCTCGGCTTCAGTCTAGCAACGCTTTCGATGCTTGGCTTCAAGCAGGTAACGATGGTATCGTTTGTAACACCGCTGCTCATTATCGGCGTTCCGCTTTCGGATACCTTCTTCGCAATCGTTCGCCGCTGGGTAAACAAGAAACCGATATTTGCTCCAGACAAAGGGCATTTGCACCATCGTCTGCGCGACCTTGGCTTCAGCCACCGTCGTACCGTACTTATCATTTGGGGAGTAGCTGCTATATTCGGCGGACTCGCAATCGTGCAATCGGCTGTCGTACAGTCGAGCGCGGCGAACTGGATCACTTTTGCCGTCATATGTATGCTAATGTTTTTCTTACAGATCGGGGCAGAAATAACCGGTATCGTGGACAAAACACGCAGGCCGCTTATTAATTTCCTAGCTCGAATGAGACTTCGACTCAAGCTGGATGCTGAATCC